>JAUZEI010000232.1 GCA_030839105.1 Actinomycetota bacterium | reverse complement strand
CGTGCCGGCGCGGCGGTAGCGCGCGCCCTGCTGGTGCGGGTTCTCGCCGTAGCGCAGCGTTTCGTTCGTGCGTTCGAGCGCGACCACCAGATGCCGAGGCAACAGGTCTTCAGCCTGCATCCATTGGACGATCGCGGCATCGTAGGCGGCGGTGCGCGCGAACGCCTCGAGCGCGAACACCTTGCGGGTCTCGTCGCCGACGGTGCCGTCGTTCGCGTGGAGTTCGGTGAGCAAGGGCGCGTACTGGTCGGGACTGGTGACGATCGTGACCCACGCGTGGTTCTTCGCGGCGGCGCGGGTCATCGCCGGACCGCCGATGTCGATGGTCTCGATGTCGGGCCGCGCCTCGAACGGATACAGATTCGACACGACGAGCTCGAACGGGAGAATGCCGTGGAGGTCGAGATCGCGACGGTGCGCGTCGTCACCGAGGTCGGCGAGCAGACCGCCGTGGATCTTCGGGTGCAGCGTCTTGACGCGACCGTCGAGCATCTCGGGGGACGCCGTCACCGCTTCGACCCGCGTGACCGGGATGCCGGCGGCCTCGAGAGAGGTCGAAGTATTCCCGGACGCCACGATCTCGACCCCGAGATCCCGCAGGCCCTTGGCGAGCTCGACCAGACCGTCCTTGTCGTAGACGGAGAGCAATGCACGCTTGATCTTCGTTCTCATGCCGTTGCCTTCACGAGCCTGCCTTCACGAGCCTGCCTTCACGAGCTTTTCGATCACGTCGGGATACAAGCGGCGCTCCACTTCCTTGATGCGCTCGTGCAGGGTCGCCTCCGTGTCGTCGTCGAGAACGAAAACGGCTTCCTGGGCGAGGATCGGACCCGAGTCGACGTCCTCGGTGACGAGATGGACGGTCGGGCCCGTCACCTTCACCCCGAACTCGAGCGCGTCCCGCACCGCGTGCCAACCCTTGAACGAAGGCAGCAGCGCGGGATGGGTATTCACCGCCCGCCCTCCGAACGCGTCGACGAACGGCTTGGAGAGGATCGTTCCGAATCCGGCGATGGCGACGAGATCGACGTCGTGGCGGTGCAGCGCGTCGACGACATCGTGCGTGTACGCGACGCGGTCGAAGTCGGGGCCGAAGTCGGAACGCTCGACGAGCTCGGCCGCGACGCCGTGTTCGCGGGAGATGTCGAGTGCGCCGCACGGACGGTCGGCGAGCACGGCGACGATCGGCAGATTGCGTTCGAGCAGGGCCCGCAGAATCGTTCCGCTACCGGATGCCAGGACGCCGACCCGCATGCACGGCACCCTATCCCGCGTCGTCTCGAACGCCTTTCGTCAGGAAATCCCCAGGTTCTGCCCGGAAAGGTGTTTCACTTCCCCTGACACGAAGGGGAGAGTTCATGGCTGATCGGCAATCGCCCACGCCCGGAGAGATAACGATCATGGCCGCGGGCGCCGTGATGATCATCTTTTCGTTCCTGCACTTCGCCGCCGACAGGAGCGCCTGGGGCAGTCACCTGTTTCCCATCGCGACGCTGCTGCCGATCTACGGCTTGGTCATGGCTCTGCAGATCGCACTCACCAGGTTCGCCTCCTTGAACCTGCCCGCATCCGTTCTGGGCTTCACCTGGGAACAGGTGCACCTGGCGCTCGGCGCCATGGCCGCGCTGATGGCGTTCGGATGGCTCGTCACCGACTACGGCGACAAGCAGATCGGCATGTGGTTCGAGATCCTGGGTGGGTTCGCCCTCGTCGTCGGAGCCGTGCTGCTCCAACGTGAGCGCAACACCGGCGCGATCGGCTGAGGAGCAGAGATGGACAAGCTGAAGCTCTCGACTGCGAACCTGATCATCATCGTCGGCGGGGCCGTGATGCTGATCGCGTCGTTTCTCCCGTTCAACAAGTTCTCCACCGCGTCGTTCAACGTCGGTGGCGTGCATGTGGGCGGGACGATCACGTATAACGCCTGGAGCAGCCACTACTTCCTGATCGCGACGATCCCGGCCCTGCTCGGGGTCGTGATGGCCGCGCAGGTCGCGATCGCCGCGTTCGCCTCCGGCGTCAGGCTGCCGGAGACGGTCCTCGGGTTCACCTGGAACCAGATCCACCTGGTGTTCGCGTTTCAGGCCACGATCATGATGCTCGCCTTCCTCATCCAGAACACGAGCCCGCTGGACAAGGGCATCGGGCTCTTCTTGATGCTGTTGGCGGCGATTGCCCTGCTCGTCGGCGCGGTCCTACGTATGCAGGAGAGGCCCACCGGAGCAATTTGAGCTTCGAAGCGAACCCTCGTCGCCGGGATCGGCATCGGATTCATCGGCGATCGAACCAGGCGGCGGTTCACCACGTGGGGACGGTCGCAGGCGCGTTCGGCCCCTGACGGTCACTCTCGACACCGCACACATCTCCCGGGCGGTCGCTTCCTCGAACGTCAAACTCACCGGGAACGGGACTCATCGTCATCGCGTTCGGCGTCGCCCTCGTCGGCCGTGTGGGATCCGTCGCCGTGGCCCCCAGCCCTTGTGCATCACCGGGTGAAGATGCTGCGCCCCCGCCGAGCGACGCCCGCTCGTCGTGGCCGCCGAGCGCGTAGCCCCGAACCCCTCGATTCCGAGGCGCCCGCCCAATCGAGAGTTGCCGCCCCAAACCCCGCCACCCCCCTCCGCAACCCGTGTCGACGATTCGTCGGAAGATTCGTCGAGACGCGGCCTCGCCGCCATTGCGTCAACGATTCGTCGGAAGATTCGTCGCCACGCGACCTCGCTGCCGCCGTGCGGACGATTCGTTCGAAGATTCGTTGACACGGGTTTGTGGGCGGTGGTGGTTGTTGGCGCACTGCTTCTTTACGCTCCGGCGGCAAGCACACTCTTCCCCCGATCGATGCCGACCTGGGGAGCTTGCGTGCCGGCGATTCGTTATCCCTCCCGCTATCGGCGACTGCCGCACGGGCGCCAAGAGTTCGCCGCCTTCCACAGCGAATGCGCGGAGCTACTCGAGCAGGCGACGGCGTTGGACGACGCGCAGCGAGCCCTTGCCGTCCAACTCGCGGATGTGCGCACACGCCTTGCGGAGCTGCGCGTCGCCATGTGGCCCCGCGTCGATCCAAGGGACATCGTGCAGGGTTTCCGCGTCACGCATCGAGGCGGCCCCCCGCCGATCCCGCCCGTCGCCCGCGGCGCGCATCCGCTCTGGGGCAAGCATCTGCGGTCCGGATCGCTCGCCGTGCTCGCTCGCAACGGGCGTCCGATGACGCTCGTCGAGATTCACCGAGAGCTGCACCTCAACGGCTATGCCATTGCGTCGCGTCATCCCGTCAAGCGACTCGCCGACGCGCTCGCCTACGAGACCCGCAAGGGCCGCGCCCAGCGAATCGAGCGCGGGATCTACGCGCTGGATGAACTGAACCCGGGCACGCGCCGTCGGATCGGGCGCATCGGAATGAAGCCCGCGGCGCTACAGCCCGCGGACGACCTCGGCCATCAGTTCGCCCGCGGCGGTGGGATTCGTCGCGACCCGAACACCGGCGGCCTCGAGGGCCTCCATCTTCGCCTGCGCGGTGCCCTTGGATCCGGAGACGATGGCACCCGCGTGGCCCATCTTCTTGCCGGGGGGAGCAGTCACGCCGGCGATGTAGCTGACGACCGGCTTCGTCATCTTGGTGTGGATGAAGTCGGCGGCCTCTTCTTCGGCGGAACCGCCGATCTCGCCGAACATGATGACGGCCTTCGTGTCGGGATCGGCCTCGAACAGCGCAAGGCAGTCGATGAAGCTCGTCCCGGGAACGGGGTCGCCGCCGATGCCGACGCACGTCGTCACGCCAATGCCCTTCTGCGCCAGCTCGTTCAGCGCCTGATACGTAAGCGTGCCCGACCGCGACACGATTCCCACCGGACCGCCGGGCTTGGCGACCTCGGCCGGGATGAAACCGATGTTGCACTCGCCCACCGTCAGCAAACCGGGACAGTTCGGACCGAGGATGCGGGACGACGGGAAGTCGCGCGCCACCTGGTTGTAGAAGCGCGCCTCGTCGTGCACCGGGATGCCTTCGGTCACTGCGACGATCAGTTCGAGTCCGGCTTCGGCGGCCTCGATCACCGCGCTCGCAGCCCCGGGCGCCGGCACGATCACCATCGTCGCGGTCGCACCGGTCTCGCGCACCGCGTCGGCCACCGACGCGAACACCGGAATGCCCTCGACG
>JAUZEI010000463.1 GCA_030839105.1 Actinomycetota bacterium | reverse complement strand
CCGGTGCAGGTTCGAGGGGTCGGTGGCAGGGCGCGTCGTGCGCATCCACCCTCTCAGCCCGGTATCCCCCGAGCTCCCCGTGGGTGTGTTGTTCGATCGGACACTACCCGCACGCGGCGGGCGGGCGCTGTATCAGTTGGAGGAGATCAGCGAGATCGTCGCGCCGCCGATGGTGGCCGGGAAGCCGAGGTTCCGCGCGTCACCGAACGCGATGATCGAACCGTTACCGGTTGCGATCCAGTAGCCCTTGCCACTGGGCGTCACCAACAGGCGCGCCGCTCCCTTGTAATTCGAGCAGCCCGCGATGCTTCCGTAGGCCTTGGCGTCGCCGAATCGGAAGATGCGCCCGTCCTGCGTCATCATCCAGTAGCCCTTGCCGGTGACCGTGCGTTGCATCGCGACGACGGGCGACGTGAGATGCGCACCGCCGAGCGACCCGTAGAAGTGGGCGTCGCCGAAGCTGAAGATGCCGCCGTCGGAGGCAAAGAGCCAGTAGCCCTTGCCGCTCACCGTGCGCTCCATGCCGAGCACGGGTCTGTTCAAACGGATGTTGCCCGTCGAACCGTAGAAGCGCGCCCCGCCGAAGGAGAAGATGCCGCCGTCGTCGGCGACGAGCCAGTAGCCCTTGCCGAGCAGCGATTTCTCCATGCCGTTGACCGGCTTGTTGAGCCGGAAGCCTCCCGTCGAACCGTAGAAGCGCGCGCCACCGTACGAGAAGATGCCGCCGTCGCGCGCCAGCAGCCAGTAGCCGGCCCCGCCCGGAGCGGATTCACCTCCGGTCAGGAACGCGTTCAGGCGAATGTTGCGCGTGTCACCGAAGAATCGCGCAGTTCCGAACGGATGGACGACGGAGTCCTGCGTGACGTCCCAGTAGCCGGTACCCGACTTCCCACCCGGGACGGGCGGCGCGTACGCGACGCACGCGCCTGCCATGCCGCTCTCGACGAGCGCGGCGGAATACATCTGGATGATGCGCACGCCGTACCCGTTGGCCGACGCCCAGATCAACTTGCCGCACGGGCAATCGTGACCACCGAAGTACTCCCACAACGGAGCCTGACCGGCGCGGTCGGAGGGCGCCGATATGAAACGACCCGTCGCCTTGGCGGCCGACGGGTCGGCGTAGCTGCGCAGCAGTTGGATCTGCACGAGTACGCCGTGTTGCGGAGTCCCCATGCAACGGCTCGGCGACGAGTCACCAAGCTTGCAGTTCGGGAGACCCGGACGCCCGTCGAACGCGAAGATGCCCGCGTAGTTGTACGCGTCGGGCGGGATCTGCGAACCCGAGAAGTTCATCCAACCCGTCTCCAGCTGCGACTGCACGAAAGCCATGTCGCCGCGAACGCCTTCGCGCTTGCCGTCGTCGATGAACACCTGGGCGAGAGCGGCAACGTCGCCCGCCGGGTGACCGTCGAAGGCGGGAATCTGCGGGGAGACACTGCTGTGGCGGTGATACCAGGCGGCGAGCTGTTGCGCGTTGAGCAGGCTCGGGCCCATTACCGGCGTGTGCGTCGTCGTGTCGGCCGCCGCCTTGCCTGCAGTCGACACCGTCGCGGCCAGGGGCGCCACGGTGAAGAGAACAGCTGCGAGCGCGGCGAGGCGGTGGAGGCGGCGGGGAGTCATCGCAGAGGTACCGATCGGTCGAGGTACCCGCCGCTTGAGCGGGAATGAACCGGTTCACGGTAGACCCGTCCGGTTCCTCAGACCTCGCGGGCCGCTTCCCCGGCCCGACCCTTGGCCTGTTCCTTCGCCGATCGGTAGTCGGGTTTGCCGTTCGGGAGCCGCGGCACCTGCTCCACCAGGAGCAGCTGACGAGGGATCTTGTAGCCGGCGATGCGGGTCCGGCAGTGCTCGCGGAGCTCTTCGAGGTTGGGATCGCGCCCGGCGCGGGGCTGCAGCAGAGCGCACACGCGTTCGCCCCAACGCTGGTCGGACACTCCGACGACCAGGACGTCGTAGACGTCGGGATGCGACTTCAGCGCGCCCTCGACCTCCTCGGGATAGATCTTCTCGCCGCCCGAGTTGATCGACGCCGATCCGCGTCCGAGCAACGTGATCCGGCCGTCGGCCTCGACCCGCGCGAAGTCGCCCGGGATCGACCAGCGCGCGCCCCGTGCATCGGTGACGAACGTCTCCGCGGTCTTGACCGGATCGTTGTAGTAGCCGAGCGGGATGTTGCCACCGCGCGCGAGCTGGCCGACCGCGCCCGAACCCGGTTCGACGGGCTCGAAGTTCTCGTCGAGCACGACCGAATCGGCGGACGCCTGCACACTCGTGATGCCGTCCTTGGGCGCGTCACCCTTCTGCACGAAACGGATGCCGTTCATCCCCGTCTCGGTCGAGCCGATGGAATCCGTCATCACGAGGTAGTCCGGCAGCAGTGCCTGGAGTTGATCCTTCACGGTCTGCGAGAAGATCGCGGCCGTGCTTCCGAACGACAGGAGCGACGACACGTCGAGCTCGTCTTTGAGCCGTTCGAGTGTGTCGGCGAGCGGGCGCGCCATCGCGTCGCCGGTGACCTGCATGACGTTCACGCCGTACTTCTCGACGGTGTGCCAGACCTCCTCCGGCTCGAAGCGCGCCGGCATCACCGCGGTGTTGCCTTCGAAGAGCGTTCGGTACACGCCGAACTGACCCGCGCCGTGCATGAGCGGCGGCAGAATGATGGAGACGAGACCCTTCGGTTGCGACGCGTCGATCTTCTCGCTCGCAGTCGAAGGGTCCGCGACCCGTTCGTTGGTGAACACGTCGATGCCGCCGCCGAGCGCGAAGTACACGTCCTCGTGGCGCCACATGACGCCCTTGGGCATGCCGGTGGTGCCGCCCGTGTAGAGCAGGTAGAGATCGTCGTCGGAGCGTTCGGCGAAGTCGCGCTCGGGAGAACCGGCGGCGACAGCAGCCTCGAATTCGATCGGATCGAGCGCGGAATCGTCGGCCTGCGAATCGTTCCACTCGACGCGGACGAAGTGCTGCAGGCGCGGTTGCGCGTCGCGTGCCGCCGCGACGAGAGGGCCGTACTCCCGTTGATAGACGCACGCCACGACGTCGGAATTCGCGAACAGGTAGCGCAGCTCCTCTTCGACGTACCGGAAGTTGACGTTGACGGCCGTGGCGCGCATCTTGTAGATCGCGAACAACGCCTCGACCCATTCGATGCAGTTCGTGGCGAGGATTGCGACGTGGTCGCCCGCCTTCACCCCGAGGTCGGCCAACGTGTGCGCGAGCCGGGTCGCGCGTTCGTCGAGCTCCCGATACGTCAGTTCCCGCCGGGCGTCGACGAGCGCGAGCCGATCGGGCACCTTGTCGACCGCAAGCTCGAACAGGTCGGCAAAGTTGAAATGACGCGTGGGCATCGGCCGAAAATAGAACACGTTCCACTCCCGAGGCGAAATGCGTCGGGAACGGCGGGGGCGGCGCGCCTCAGGGCAGGAGAAGCGCCGCGGCGGCGGCCAGATCGTCGTCGACCCGGTCGGGGCCGTCGACGCCGCACACCCAGCCGTTCAGTGAGGAGAGCCAGACCTGCATCAGGATGCGGGCGACCCTCACCTCGTTCTCGGTCGCGGCCCGGCGTTCGGGTGCATGGATCGCGCTCGTGATGATTCCCGTCATGATCTCAGTGACGCGCCGGACGATGTCGGCGTTCTCGATCTGCGCGGTGCCGAACGAACGCACCATCGCGGCGGTGACGTCCGGGAACTCGCGCAGCGAATGGTTCGCGCCCCGCAGCACCGAGACGACGCGTGCCGCGGGCGTGGGCTCGCGCGGCGGATGCACTTCGAGATAGGCGCGCAGGTCGGCTTGTTGCTCCGCCATCGCCTCGAGCAGCAGCCGCTCCTTCGACGCGAAGTAGCGGTAGACCGTGCCGAGCGCGACATCGGCCGCTGCCGCGACGTCGCGCATCTGCACCGCGTCGAAGCCCCCCGCGGCCGCGAGTTGCAGCGTTGCATCGAGCACGCGCCGGCGGCGAGCGGCCTGACTGCGCGCCAATGCCCCCTCGGCCGCGGGCTCCGCGTCGCGGTCGGGGACGGGGTCGGGGACGGTAACGGCGCCGGGCGGGATCGGGGGCGGAAGCGGGGGCTGCACGGGTACCACGATCGGAATTGGAACACGTTCTGATTTTCGCCACAAGTTCGCCCGCTGGGAGGCCCAGGTGGGACGCTCCCTCCCATGGATCTGCTGGAGCTGGCCGACGCGTTGTTCACCGGCGCGCTGCCGATCGAGGCGCATCACCCGTTCGCGTCGAGCGGCGAGATGGCCGAGGTCCAGCCCGGCCTGGCCTTCGTCGACGCCTTCGCCAACTCGTCCGCGGTCGACACCCCGGACGGGTTGATGATCGTCGACACCAGCGGCGTGTTCCACGCGCAGTCGGTGCACGACACGATCCGCACCTGGTCGGGGAGCCCGCTCCACACCGCCGTCTTCACGCACGGCCACATCGACCACGTCTTCGGCGTCGACCTCTACGAGGACGAGGCGCTCACCAACGGCTGGCGGGCGCCGAGAGTCGTCGCGCACGCCGCGATCGCGGAGCGCTTCGACCGGTACCGGATGACCGCCGGTTACAACGCCGTGATCAACCAGCGTCAGTTCAAGGCGCCCGGACTGCGGTGGCCGACGACCTACCGCATGCCCGACGAGACGTACTCCGACACGCTGACGATCGACGTGGGCGGCGAAGCATTCGAGCTGTACCACGACCGGGGCGAGACCGACGACGCGACGTGGGTATGGGCCCCCGCGCGCAAGGTGCTGTTCGCGGGCGACATGTTCATCTGGGCGTCGCCGAACTGCGGCAACCCACAGAAAGCACAGCGCTACGCCCGCGACTGGGCGATCGCGTTCCGCAAGATGATCGCGTTGGAGCCGGAGGTGTTGCTGCCGGGTCACGGTCTCCCCATCGTCGGCGCCGAACGGGTTCGCCGCGCGCTCACCGAGGGTGCGGAGCTACTTGAGTCGCTGGTCGAGCAGACGCTCGCGTTGATGAACGAGGGGGCGCGGCTCGACGACATCGTCCAGACCGTGCGCGCGCCGGAGCATCTGCTCGCGCGTCCATACCTGCATGCCGTCTACGACGAGCCCGAGTTCGTCGTTCGTAATCTGTGGCGACTCTACGGCGGCTGGTACGACGGCGACCCGTCGCACCTCAAGCCCGCGCCCGCGGCCGACCTCGCGCGGGAGATCGCCGACCTCGCGGGTGGAGCGACGCGGCTCGCAACCCGCGCGCTCGACATCGCGGCCGACGGCGACCTGCGGCTCGCGGGTCATCTCGTGGAGTTGGCGGCGCAGGCCGCGCCCGACGATGCCGGCGTGCACGCGGCGCGCGCCCAGGTGTTCGGTGCGCGGGCCGGCGTGGAGGCGTCCACGATGTCGAAGGGCATCTTCTCGTGGGCCGAGCACGAGTCACAGCAGAAGGCCGGGCAAGCCGGCGCGAGCAAGGGGACGACGTGAAGATCGAGGGCGCGAACATCCTGGTCACCGGCGCGTCGAGCGGCATCGGCGCCGCGCTCGCGCCCATCCTGGCCGAGCGGGGTGCGACGGTCGGCATCGTTGCCCGCCGCGCCGATCGCCTCGAGGAGGTGCTCGAACGGTGCCGGGCGTTCTCCCCCCACTCCCGTCTCTGGGCGGCCGATCTCGGCGATCTCGAACTGGCCGCTCAGATCGCGCTCGAAGCCTGGGACGCATTCGGCGGGCTCGACGTGCTCGTGAACAACGCCGCGATTCCGAAGCGCGCGCGCGTCACCGACCTCACGCCCCACGACGTGCAGCACGTGATGGACGTCGACTTCCACTCCCCTGTGCGCATGGGTCTCGCCGTGTTGCCCCGCATGATCGAGCGGGGGAAGGGCCAGATCATGTTCGTCTCGAGCATGGGCGGCCGCATCCCGATCATGAACGAAGCCGCGTACAACGCGGCGAAATACGCGATGTGCGGGTTCGCGGAAGCGATGCTGCTCGACCTCGCGGGCACCGGGGTCGAGGTGAAGCTCGTGCTGCCGGGGCCGATCGCCACCGAGATCTGGGATCAGCCCGACAACCTTCCCGCGCTCATGGAGGTCGACAAGGTTCCCGCGTCGGAGTGTGCGGCGGGCATCGCCGACGCCATCGCCGACGACGGGTTCGAGTACTACATCCCGCCCGTGTTCCCGGGCGGCATCGACGCCAAGGCCATCGCCGTGGGGAAGACCGAGCATTGCGACCAGTACCTGAGGGGTATGGCGGACTTCGCCAAGGGACTCCGCGAGGAGGCCCAGTCACGGAGCGTCCCGTGACGGAGAGTCGTGTGACGGAGATACGCAACAACCCGGACCGTTCCCGCTACGAGATCGTCGTCGACGGTGTCGTCAACGGTTTCCTGCAGTACACGATGCGGGGCGGACGGGTCGTGCTCGCACACACCGAGGTCCCGGAGGCGAACGCGGGCCACGGTCTGGCGACGAGCCTGGTGGGCGGAGCGCTCGACGACATCCGCCGACGCGGTCTCTCCATCGTGCCCGTGTGCCCTTTCGTCGAACGGTTCATCCAACGCCGTCCCGAATACGACGACCTCGTCGACCACGAGATGTTCGAGGCTCTGAACACCGAAGTCCAGCAGCGGCAGTAGCGGTTCGGGCAGTCAAGTCACCGGAACGTGCGTCGGTAGAGGTTGTCGACGTACCCGTTCACCTCCGCTTGCTTCCAGAACTCGAAACCGAGCTTCGTGATGACGCGGATCGACGCCTCGTTCGCCGGATGAACCATGCCCAGCAGCTCGCCGCGGAACGTCTCGGCGGCAAGCGCAAGAAGGGCGCGGCCGGCCTCCGTCGCATATCCCCGCCCTCGAGCCTCGGGAACGAGTCGGTACCCGAACTCCAATCGGGAAGCGCCTTGGAAATCGAACCGGGCGACACCGGAGTAGCCCACGATCCGGCCCGTCGTGAGCTCGATGACGGGCTGCTTCGCGAACGGCAACTCGTTCGCGGTGAGAAGCATCTGGTCGAAGCGCGCGTGCGCGGAGACGAGGTCGTGCACGCCGTCGGAGAACACCATGAATTCGGGATCCTGGAACAGCTCGACGAACCGATTGCGATCAGCTTCAGTCGGAGACCGCACCTCCAGGCGTTCGGTTCGCATCACGAGTCGAGGAGCTGAGGCTCAGGACCGGCCGATTGGAATCAAAGTGGCCCGTGGCGCGTGCTCGTTGATGTTCTCGTTGATGTCGACGTACGTCATTATGGAACGCTAGCTCTCTCGTGCCGGTTCGCCCGCGGGTCTCCGCGGCGGGCACAATCGAGCGCATGCGGCTGCGAGTCCTGCACCCGGTGCCGGTGAGCACCCAGCCGCAGATGATCGCAGCCCATTGGTCGCTCGCGCCGAGGGTCACCGACCGGCGCGCTCTCGCGTGCATCCGGTTCGTCGGATCACTTCGCCGGCGTTCGGTTCCCCGGACCACTGACATTGAGAAGGGTGCCGGGTCTTGAAGCTGAACGCGCGCCGGGCGGCATTGGGCACGTTCATCGGGGTCGAGGTGGCTTCGTTTGTGTTCTTCCTCCGGATCGGTCGTTACGCCTGGTTCTCACAAGACGAGTGGGACTTTCTGGCGGCCCGGCAGGCCGGCAACCTCGGGGATCTATTCCGCCCCCACAATGAACATTGGTCGACCCTTCCCATCCTCGCGTTTCGCCTCCTGTGGCAGCTGTTCGGACTGCGCACGTATGTGCCGTACCTCGTTCTGGTAGTGACACTTCATCTAGCCGTCGCCGCACTGTTGCGCGTGGTGATGCTCCGCGCGGGCGTGGGCCCGTGGTTGGCGACGGCCGCAGCCACGACGTTCGCGTTGTTCGGACCCGGTTGGTTCAACATCGAGTACTCGTTCCAGTCGGCCTGGTGCGCGACGCTCGCCCTCGGTCTCGGGTACTTGCTGGTGGTTGATCACAGCGGTCCGATTGATCGACGCGACTGGATCGGCCTCGGCCTGGGACTCGCAGCCCTGCTGTGCTCAGGCGTAGCGACGACGATGATCGTCGTCGTCGGTGTGGCGGTTCTCCTCCGACGAGGCTGGAGGCCCGCGCTGTTACATGCCGGAACGTTGGGCGCGGTCTACGTACTGTGGTTCGCCACGATCGGACACCAGGCATACACACGGCGCGCATCGCTCACGGAGGCATTTCGATTCACGGCGCGCGAGCTGAGCGGGACCTTCGGAGCAATCGGCGGCCATCTCTGGGGCGTCGGCGCCGCGCTCTTCGTCCTGTTGTGCGTCGGTCTGACGCTGGCGTGGCGCCCGTTGCGCGGCGCGGAACTTCGCGAGCGAGCGGCTGTACCCGCGGCACTCCTGTTCGGCGCCATCACCTTTTTGTTCGTGACCGGGCTGGGACGCGGCGCCGACTTCGCGCTGGGCACACCACCCGGACCGGCGAGTCGCTATCGCTATGTCGCGGCTGTGTTGATACTGCCCGTGCTGGCCGTCGCCGCGGAGGCACTGAGCCGACGATCGAAGGTGCTCGCACCAATTGCCCTGGCGCTTCTTGTGCTCGGGGTACCGGGCAACGTGCGGGTTGCCGCCGATAACGCGCCCGACTGGCGCGTGTACAAGGAGCTCATCCTTTCGTCTCCGCAACTTCCGGTCTTTGCCAACGTTCCACGTTCCATGCAACCCGACCGGTTCGGGAATGTTTGGCTCACGATGGGCTGGCTACGCGACGGCATGGCGTCCGGGCGTATCCCACGACCCAATGCACTCACGCCCGCG
>JAUZEI010000444.1 GCA_030839105.1 Actinomycetota bacterium | reverse complement strand
CGGGCGGCGCTGCCGCTGCAGGTGCACGGACACCGGTCCGAACGCGGTTTCACGCTCATCGAACTGATGGTCGTCGTCCTGATCATCGCGATCCTCATTGCGATTGCGATCCCGACGTTCCTCGGCGCGCGTACCCGCGCGCAGGATCGGGCCGCCCAATCCGACCTCCGGAACGCGCTGACGGCCGAGAAGACGTACTTCTTGGACAAGCAGCAGTACGACGCGACGACGGCGACGATGAAGGGCGTCGAGGTCTCGTTGAACTGGAACGGCGCGAGCACGGGTCGTCCGGCCACGAACGTGACCGTGGGTACGACCGTGTCGACCAACGACACGGTGTGCATCACGGAGACGTCGAAATCCGGAAACGTGTTCAGCGTCGCCGACGTCGCTACCGGCGCGAGTGCGAACACCTACTACAACAAGGGCGCGTGCTCCCTCGCGCTCGCGACGTTGCAAGCCGCTCCGTGGAAGACGACCAGCTGGTAGCTCGGTCGTTTACCGAGCTGGTAGCTACGCGGATCGCGTGCTGCGCGTGTCGGCGCGGCGCGGGCCCGCGTTCTTCGTGATCAAGGACTGCAGCGCGGGAGACACCCGGATCTGGGCTCCGGTATCGAGGAACGCGTTCTGCACGATGTCGACGGATGCCTCTTCGCTCATGAAGTCCATCGACATGTGCGCCAGGACGCCGGCGCCCGGTTCGATGACGACCGTGGAGATCCCTCGTCGCTCGAGCGCGCGTATCTCCTGGTCGAGGGTCCGCCGGCACAGGTCGCGGACGACCTGCGACACGGACAGCCGCCGCCCCGTTCCGGTCATGGGTGAGACCACGACGGCGAGATCGAGGTCGTGGCGCGAGAGCACGTCGGCGTTCGTCGCGGAAATCGCACCACCGTCGACGAAAACCTCACCGTCGATCTCGACGCCCGCGAAGTAGCCCGGCACCGCGCACGACGCCGCCAGTGCGAGCGACAAGGGTGGCGTCTTCGAGCGCGAGCCGAACACGATGCGGCGCCAATCCCGCCGGCGGACCGCGCACACGAGGAGTGGGTCGTGGGGCCAGGGTCGGTCGCCGCGTAAGAACTCACCGTCGATGAACGCGAGGTGAGGTGCGAGCACCTCTCGTCCCTCGGGCAGCATCATCGAGAGTGCGCCGAAGGGAAACGATCGCCGACGAAGGGTGAGCTTCGCGAGTCCGAGCATCATCATCGGACTCGGCAGCTGAGGGGTGCGCAGAAAGTTTCCGACCGTGATGGGCGGGAACGCGGGTCGATCGAGCAAGGAGGTGACGAGCTCCGGGCTGGCGTCACGGGCGTCCGCGCCGACGGCGAGCGCGGCGAGGTCGGTCGACGGCACACCGGAGCGCAACAGCGCGCCGACCAGTGAGCCCGCCGACGTGCCGACGATCACCGACGCGCCCCGTGCGTCCCAACCGAGGTCGTGCTCGAGCGCGGCGAGGGCGCCGGCGTGGTACGCCGCACCGACGGCGCCTCCTCCGCCCAAGACGAGGCCGACCCTCGACCGCGAGGGATTCCGCGCCGTCATGCGCAGCTGGGCGGGCGGGTTACTCACGGGTACGCCCTACCCGACGACCGGCCGCTTCCCACCCTCGCCGGGCGATTTCCGGCCGTCGACCGCAGTACGCCGCCCCACCCGCGCGCCACGCGTTCTGCTCCGCGCGACCACCATCGCTACGAGACGCGAGCGTCGATAACCGTGTGCAGGTGGGGCGCGACGACGGTGCGGTTTCGACCGCTCTGCTTTGCGGCCAGGAGCGCCTGGTCGGCCAGCGCGACGACTCCGTCGAACGTATCGGCGTCGATGGACGAAGCGAGCCCGAAACTGACGGTGAACGGCGGCACCCGTCCCGTCGTGAGCGTGATTGCGAGCTGTTCGCGGAGGCGTTCGAGGACCTTCGTGGCCGTCTCGACGGCGCAGTCGGGGAGGACGATGACGAATTCCTCACCGCCGTACCGCGCGATGACGTCGCCGGGACGGACCGTGTCGCTCAGTACACCGGCGAAGAGGCGCAGCGCCTGGTCGCCGGCTTCGTGACCGTGCGTGTCGTTCAGAACCTTGAAATGGTCGAGGTCGCCGTAAGCCAGCGCGTACCTCGTACCCTCACGCGCGAGGTCGCGCACCCGGTTCTCGAGACTCCGGCGATTCCACAGTCCGGTCAGCGGATCGGTACGGGCTTGGGTCTCCGACTTCTCGAACGCACGGAGGATCGCGATCCGTTCGGCGGCGAGCCGAGACGTGATCTCGAGATACTGCGTCTCGATCGCGGTGACCTCCACGCCGTCCGGCCCGGTGGCGTGCACGACACCCGACGTGCGGCCCGTAAGGCTGATCGGAACGCACGCCGCCGACAGGTCACCGGACGGGCGGCCTTTGACATAGGGGCACGCATTGATGGCGCGGCTCGTCGGGAACGCAAGTGTGTGACCGCGCCGGGTCGCCGGGCAGTCGACAGGGGACTCGACTCCGCAGCCACTTCTCGCCTGCGGATCGCCGGGTGCGGCGGTGCTCAGCGTGCGGTGAAAGTGAGCCCGACTGGAATCGGCGACGAGCATCTCTACCTGCAGCCCGGCAACCGTTTGCTCGAACGCCAGCGTCATCAGCGCGTACGCGTCGGACTCGGTCTTCGCCATATCCAATGCGTCCTGGAACGCGGTCTCGTAGGCCTGGCGCTCGGTCGCGCGCCGAGCGAGACGCTCGCGGCGTCGTGCATGTTGGCCGACGACGACGACCGCGATGACGATCACGAACGACACCAGTACATCTGCGATCAGAACGGTCTTGCGACCGCCATCGAGGCGGCCGATCGACGCCTGCAGGTCGCGCGTGCTCTTCGCGCGGAGATCCGTCGCGGCGCGCACCGTTACCGCCAGCATTTGGGTGTATGCCGCGGTCTCCGCGCTCAGCGTCGCCTTGATCACGGCGGCTGACGCGCCCGCAATGACCGGTACGAAGCCTCCGATCGCCTTCTTGAAACTCAGGTTCGCCTCCTCGAGCTCGCCTGCGTTCCCGACGAGGCCTTCGGATCGCAGCGCCCTGACGACGGACGCGGCCGCGGTCGTCTCCGTCTGGGCGAGCACAGCGGCTTGCGCCACCGCCGTTGTCCCGATCTTGATGGCGTCCCCGGAAAACGAGCCGAAGAAGGGCTGGACGTAGACCTGCCAGGCAGACAGTGATGCCCGCAGATCTGCGATCTCCTGCAGCACCGCCACGGAACTACGAACCCGGACGTCATCTCTTCGCGCGCCGATGAGCGGATGGGCAGCGAGAGCGACGAAGCCCGCGACCACGAGGATCGCCAGAGCCCCTCCTGCCCAGATTCGCCGACGCGCCCGCAACGTCACGCGAACGTTTCGGAGCGCCCGCGGATGGCTCACGCCGGGTTCGGGGCGGACGAGGGCGCGCTGCGCCTCCGGCGCCGACGAGCCCCGACCGGATATGTCGTGTCGCGAGGTCACGCGACTCCCTTCCAGACGGCATCAGCCTGGACCGAGCGCGTCACCGCCGCGTCACCGCCTCCGCCGCAACGCCGGCGCGCGTACTCGCCCTCCTCCGTGCTCGGTCAGTCGCGCTCGGGCGCGCCGCGCGCCGGCTCGAGCTCGA
>JAUZEI010000443.1 GCA_030839105.1 Actinomycetota bacterium | reverse complement strand
GGTGTGGCTCGCCTTCGGAGTCGCTCCGGTCGAGTCGCGCTATGTGATATTCTCCGCGTCGTAGGCGGTCGTCGCGGGCGCGGTGTGGATCCTGATCGGTGAAGGTTCACTCGACGTGTCCCGCACGGTCTCGTCACTGATCCCCGAGTTCGCAGCGAACGGCAAGGATGCGATCACCGTCGAGCAGGTGATGCTGCACACGTCGGGTTTCCCGCGTGCGCCCTTCGGCTCACTCGAGTGGGACGATCGCGAACGGCGGCTCGCGCGATTTTCGAACTGGCGCTGCAACTGGGAACCCGGCACGCGCTACGAGTATCACCCGACGTCGGCGCACTGGGTCCTCGCCGAGATCATCGAACGCCTGACGGGCGGCGACTTCCGTAGCTTCATCCGCGAACGCATCCTCGACCCGCTCGGGCTCCAGGGTCTCCAGGTCGGCGTGCCGATCGCGCAGCAAGGTGACATCAACGATCTCGTCCTCACGGGCAAACCGACTCCGCCGGACGAGTTGGAGGCGGCGATCGGCATCCGCGAGTTGCCGCTGACCGATGTGACGCCCGACGCGCTCATGTCGTTCAACCAACCGGACGTGCGGGCGGTCGGAGTTCCCGGCGCCGGTGGGGTCTCGACCGCGGCCGACCTCGCGCTCTACTACCAGGCGCTCCTCGCCGACCCGACCGGCATCTGGAAGCCCGAAGTGCTCGCCGACGCGACCGCGAACGTTCGCAATCACATGCCCGACTGGATGGGTACCCCCGCGAACCGCTCCCTCGGTCTCATCATCGCCGGTGACGACGGGAAGGCCGGGGCGCGGGGCATGGGGCACACGGTCTCACCCCGCGCCTTCGGTCACAACGGCGCGGGCGGTCAGATCGCCTGGGCCGACCCCGCGACCGGCCTGTCGTTCGGTTACGTCACCAACGGACTCGACCAGGACGAGCTCCGTCAGTGGCGCCGGACGACCGGCATCGCGAGTCGCGCGGCGAACTGCATACCCTCCTGATGCATCAACTCCTCAGTCCTGCTGCGGGCGTGACTCCGATGGCCCTTCGATCGGCCGATGAGATGCGGGAGTCGGAGGGGAACCATGAAAACGCGATTCATGTTCGCGGCCTTGTTGTGGATGTCGATCGTCGTGGGTGGGCTGCGGCTCTTCGGCGATGTGAACGATCCGATCGGGGTTGCGGCGCCACTCGTGGTCGGCGGCGTCGTCGGCACGGGCGTGCTCCTCACGGCCCGCGGCATCGCGTCCGGAGCTCGCCGGCGTCGGTTCCGGTCGAGCGTCCGTATCGAAACCGACCTTCCGACCGGTCCGAGGCGTGTCCTCCTCGTTGAGACCGGGATGGCCGGACCGGGGCACTGAACGGCTTCCCGCTCGCATTTCCCCGCAATGGTCGTACGATGGCCGGAGGCCACGTTCCGGGGGGAAGCTCAATGACGTCTCGTATCGGCACATGGAAGATCGCCGCTGGTATAGGAATGCTCGCGCTGATCGGCGCAGGCTGCGGTTCGAGCGGGACGTCGTCGTCGTCCGGCGCGCCGACCACCGCCGCGCCGACGACGGTCGCGAAGGCGAACACGACCAAGCCTCCGACGCAGGCGGTCGTTTCGGGTACCGGCGTGCGCGTCATCCCGGGCAGCGCCGACGGCACGTCACCGTGTGAAGAGGCGGCTCCGACGCCGGCGTCTCCGGGTCAGGTCGGTGCAGGGCAGGGCGGTAGTGCCGCCGTCAAGACAGCCGCGCAGGCCGAAGCCGAAGCGCACGGTGCGCGCGGGAAGGTGCAGCCGGTTCCGCTCACCCCGGCCGAGCAGAGCATCCTCCAGGCGCAGATGGCCGTCGCCAAGCAAGTGGCGGTCGCGTATCCCACGGTCAAGGACGCGGAAGCGGCCGGCTACTCGAAGTCGACTGTGTACGTACCGTGCATCGGCGCGCACTACACGAACGTCGGCCTCGCGGCGAAGTTCGACCCCGCGCATCCGTCCGAGTTGTTGTACACGGGTACCGACCCCGATTCGAAGCTCGTGGGCTTGAGCTATCTGGTGTGGCACGGTGGCGGACCCCCGCCCGGCTTCGCCGGCGCGAACGACCGTTGGCACCAGCACAACGCCAACGGCGGCCTGTGTCTCAAGGGTGGGCTGGTAGTGGGAGGCGAGTCGTCGACGCGGCAGGAGTGCGCGGCGATGGGTGGTCACAAGACGCTGCTCACCGACATCTGGATGGTGCACGCGTGGGTCGTGCCCGGCATCACGTGCAAGTGGGGCACGTTCAGCGGCGAGTGCCCGGAGTTGGGCGGCCGCCTCGGCGGTACCGCGACCGACGGTCCGTACCCGAGCAAGTTCTCCTAGGCGATCAAAGGGGCCGGGCCACGAAGGCCCGGCTCAACCGAGCGGCGACCAGGTCGCGCTGCGCAGGAGACGGCTCTCCCAGTCGTCGCGCACTTCGAGCGCGTCGTGCATCCACGTGCCCGGTCCTTTCACGTGGCCGGGTAGCTCGCGTGTGAACAGACTCGGTAGCCGCTCGGGGAAGTCCACGCGCTGCCACAGGATGACCTCCCGTCGGCGCGGCGCACCGAGCGCGGCCTGGAACACGGCGAGCAACGTCAGCAGCGATCGCTCCGATCGCTGCTCCAGGCTCGGCGCGTAGTGCGTGCGCGCCTTCTCGAGATACGTGTCGAGCTTCGCTTCGTAGGGCCAGGCGCTGTCTTCCATGTAGAGCACCGCTTCGTGCTCGCGGCCGTCGGTGGGCACCGTGTCGAGTTCGATCTCCTGCATCGGCGACCAGTCGACGGGAAGGAGCAACTTGCCCTTGACCTCGTGACGCATGCCGTCGACCTCGGCGGCCCAGGCCCGCAGATCGCCGGACTGGATACGCCGTGCGAGCCGCTCGTACGCGGCGCCGTCGCGCAGCGCGGTAATGGTGGTGTGGTGATACGCGCGCCCGGTGCCGTGCGCGAGCTTGAGGTAGTAGAGCAACCGCGCGTCACCGTCGTTCGCGAGCCCGCTCAACCATCCCTTGCGGTACGCGTCCTCGAATTCGTCTTCGTGACGCCCGACGACGGTGTGGACCTCGTGCAGAAGCAGCATCCGGTCAGACTGCCATGCGCTCCAGCAGGAAGTCGATTGCCCGGGTCAGAATCGCGACGTCGTCGGGGTCGATCGCGGGGAACAGCGCGATGCGGAGCTGGTTGCGCCCGAGCTTGCGGTACGGCTCGACGTCGACGATGCCGTTCGCCCGCAGCGCGGTCGCGAGTGCGGCCGCGTCGACGCGTTCGTCGAAGTCGATCGTCGCGGTCACGGGGCTGCGGTGCGCGGGATCCTTGACGAACGGGGTGGCGAACTTGTGACCGTCGGCCCATCCGTACACGATGCCCGCGGACCTCTCGGAGCGCCCGGCCGCGAAGTCGAGCCCACCGTTCTCGAGCATCCACTTCAGCTGTTGGTCGAGTAGATAGATCGTCGCGAGCGCCGGCGTGTTGTACGTCTGTTCGAGACGCGAGTTCTCGATCGCGATCGAGAGGTCGAGCGTCGCCGGGACCCACCGGGTCGGTGTGATCCTCTCGATGCGTTCGATCGCCCTCGGTGAGCAGAGCGCGAGCCAGAGTCCGCCGTCGCTCGCAAAGCACTTCTGGGGCGCGAAGTAATAGACGTCGCACGCGCTCGGATCGAACCGCATGCCGCCCGCCGCCGACGTACCGTCGACGACGACCAGCGCGTCGCCCGCCGGCCGGTGGACCTCGACCGTCACCCCGGTCGAGGTCTCGTTGTGGGGATACGCGTAGACGTCGCCCTCGACCGTTTCGGGCCGCGCCGGGGTCTCGCCCGGTGCGGTCTCGCAGACCTGCGGCTCGTCGAGATGGGGCGCGGCGCGTGCGACCTGCGCGAACTTGGACGAGAACTCGCCGATGACGAGGTGTGTGCTCCGGCGCTCGATGAGGCCGAAAGAAGCCGCGTCCCAGAAGAGGGTGGACCCCCCGACCCCGAGGAGAATCTCGTAGCCGTCGGGGATCGAGAAGAGGTCGCGCAGACCGCTCCGCACGTCACGCACGACCGATCGCACGCCCTCCCGCCGGTGGCTGGTGCCGAGATACCCGTGCGCGACCTCGGCGAGCGA
>JAUZEI010000434.1 GCA_030839105.1 Actinomycetota bacterium | reverse complement strand
TGCGTGGGTGCACAGCGCCGACACCCAGCCGAGCGGGTCGCCGAGGGCGCTCACCGAGACGATCTCGCCCAGCCCGGCCTCCGCCATGTCGAGCGCGTGGGGTCCGATGTCGAACACCGCGCCCCGCTCGAGTCGCCAGCCGTTCGCGAAGGGTCCGCCGAGGAACGAACCGGAGATGAAGCACGCTCGGCCGCCGATCGGCTCGATGCGCGCCGCTTCGGCGAGGAACTCGCCCAGCGCGGGGTCGAACCGGTACGTGAGCATCACGAGCGCGCCGACTGCGGCCTCGCCGACCGCGTCCACCACCGTCTGGGCGCTGTCGACATCCGTACCCAAGGGCTTCTCGAGCAGGAGTGTCTTGCCGGCGCGCGCGGCGCGGGCTGCGAGGGCCGGTTGCGCGGCGGGCGTCACCGAGATCGAAACCGCCTCGCACACCTCGAAGAGCGCGTCGAGGTCACCAACGGCGGGGGCGTGTAGCGCCGCGCCGAGTTCTTCGGCGCGGGCGGGCGTGCGCGACCAGACGCCGGTGACACGGGTCTGGGGCCCGGCCGCGAGTATCGGGCCGGTCATCATTCGCGCCCACGGGCTCGCACCGATGAGGCCTATTGCCAGGGGTTCCGCCACGGGGCCGACGCTACCCTTGCCCGCATGCCAGACATGAAGCCCCACGACGTGAAATCTCACGACATGAAACCGCGGAGTCACGAAGTCACCGACGGCATGGAGCGCGCGCCCGCCCGCGCGATGTTGCGGGCGGTAGGTATGACCGACGCCGATTGGGGCAAGGCGCAGGTCGGCGTGGCGTCGAGCTGGAACGAAGTCACGCCGTGCAACATGCCGCTCGACCGCCTCGCGAAGCGGGCGAAGCAGGGAGTGCGAGACGCAGGGGGCTTCCCGATCGAGTTCGTGACCATCGCGATCTCCGACGGCATCTCGATGGGCCACGAAGGCATGCGGGGCTCGCTCGTTTCGCGCGAGATCATCGCCGACTCGGTGGAGTGCGTGATGCACTCCGAGCGACTCGACGCGCTGGTGACCTTCGCCGGATGCGACAAGAGCCTGCCGGGAATGCTCATGGCGGCGGCCCGCCTGAACCTGCCGTCGGCTTTTCTCTACGGCGGGTCGATCCTTCCGGGCCACTACAAGGACCAGGCGCTCGACGTGGTGTCGGTGTTCGAAGCGGTGGGTGCCTGCGCGGCGGGCACCATCACCGAGAACGAGCTCGGCGAGATCGAGCGGCGGGCGTGCCCGACCGAAGGGTCGTGCGCCGGCATGTTCACCGCGAACACGATGTCATCCATCGCGGAGGTCATGGGTATGGCGTTGCCCGGCTCCGCGTCGCCGCCTGCGGTCGACCGCCGGCGCGACGACTACGCGTACGAGTCGGGACGCGCGGTCATGCATCTGCTGGAGCTCGACCTGCGGCCGCGCCAGATCATGACCAAGGAGGCCTTCGAGAACGCGATCGCGATCACGATGGCGCTCGGAGGCTCTACGAACGCGGTACTGCACCTCCTCGCCATCGCGCACGAGGCCCGCGTCGAGCTCGAGCTCGACGACTTCAACCGGGTGGGTGCACGCGTGCCGCACCTCGCCGACATGAAGCCGCACGGCAAGTACCACATGACCGATCTCGATCGCATCGGCGGTGTGCAGGTCGTGATGAAGGAGCTCCTCGACGCGGGACTGTTGCACGGCGATTGCCTCAGCGTCACGGGCAAGACGATCGCCGAGAACCTCGAGGACCTCGCACCGCCCGCACCCGACGGCGACGTCGTACACCCGATGTCGAAGCCGGTGCACGTGCAGGGTGGTATCGCAGTGCTGACCGGTTCGCTGGCGCCGAAAGGCGCGGTCGTGAAGGTGGCGGGTCTCGACCAGATGCGCTTCGACGGCCGGGCGCGGGTGTTCGACGGCGAGGACCTCGCGATGGCCGCGATCCTCGCGGGTCAGATCGAGCCGGGCGACATCGTCGTCATCCGCTACGAGGGCCCGAAGGGCGGCCCGGGCATGCGCGAGATGCTCGCGGTCACCGGCGCGATGAAAGGCGCCGGCCGCGGCGCCGACTGCGCGTTGATCACCGACGGACGTTTCTCGGGCGGCACACACGGCTTCTGCGTCGGTCACGTCGCACCCGAGGCCGTCGACGGCGGTCCGATCGCTTTCGTCGCCGAGGGCGACCGCATTGTCATCGACGCCGACGCGCACACCATCGACCTCGTGGTCGACGACGCCGAGATCGCGAAGCGCAAGGTCGACTGGAAGCTTCCCGAGCCCCGCTACACGAGTGGGTTCCTCGCCAAGTACGCGCGACTCGCTCAGGGCGCCGAGACCGGCGCGATCACCAACATCTGATCGCGTCGACGCGCCTCACCCGTGCCCGAGATCCTCGAAGTGGAAGCCGCGCGCCGGGTGCTCGAGGAGCGCGCGCTGAACCGGGAGATCGCGAAGGTGCACGCGCCCGACACCTGGTTCATGAAGCGCGGGACGACGGCGCCCGCGCTGCGGCACGCGCTCGTCGGCAACGCGTTCACGGCGGCGCGCCGCCGCGGGAAGCAGATCATCCTCGACACCGAGAATCCCGACGTCCGCGTCGGCGTGCATCTGGGCATGAGCGGCCGAGTTCTCGTCGACGACGAGGAGGCCGGCGATCCGCTCGTGTACGCGAGCAACCTGCGCATGGTGAAGTGGCACCGCTTCGGAGTGCACTTCGCCGACGGCGGCGATTTCATGTTGCGCGACCCGCGCCGGCTCGGGGCGGTCGAGCTCGATCCCGACGAGCGCCGGCTCGGTCCGGACGCCATGACGCTTACTTTTGCGCAGCTCGACCATGCGCTCGCGAAGCGAATCGCACCGATCAAGGCCGTACTCATGGATCAGCACCGCATCGCGGGTCTCGGGAACCTGCTCGTCGACGAATCGCTGTGGCGCGCCGGGATTGCTCCCGGGCGTCTCACGTTCACGATCGACCCCGCGGAACGCAAGGTGCTGCACAAGGCGATCCGCACGACTCTGCGCACCCTCGACCGCCGGGGCGGATCCCACACCGGCGACATGCCCAGGGGACTCGACGCGCCCTGCCCCCGGGACGGCGCCCCTCTCCGGCGAGACAAGGTCGCGGGCCGCACGACGTACTGGTGCGCCGTGCACCAGCATTGAGGGCCACGTTGACAATCGGTGTTAACATGACGCCCGATGTCCGCCACCTACATTCTCGTAGTTACGTAGCGCTCCGGCTCGCCGACGCGCGCCGAGCGCTACCTCGCCCCTCGCAACTGCGGGGGGTTTTTCATGTCCGGAATCGGAAGAAGAAGGAATTCATGAAGCTGACCGGAGCCCAGGCCCTCATCAAGAGCCTCGAGATGGAGCAGGTCGAGGTCATGTTCGGCCTCCCGGGAGGCGCGATCCTCCCGGTATACGACCCGCTCATCGACTCTTCGATCCGCCACATCCTCGTCCGCCACGAGCAGGGTGCGGGGCACATGGCCAGCGGCTACGCCCACGCGACCGGGCGCCCGGGCGTTGCGATGGTCACGAGCGGTCCGGCGGCGACGAACATCGTCACGCCGCTCTGCGACGCGTACATGGACTCGATCCCGGTCGTGGTCATCACGGGTCAGGTCGCTTACTCCGTGATCGGCACCGACGCGTTCCAGGAGGCCGACACGGTCGGCATCACGATGCCGGTGACCAAGCACAACTGGTTGATCAGCGATGCGCAGGACATCCCGCGCGTCGTGCGCGAGGCGTTCCACGTCGCGACCACCGGTCGTCCCGGTCCGGTGCTCATCGACCTGCCGAAGGACGTCGCCAACGCGCCGATGGAGTGGTACTGGCCGGAGAAGGTCGACATGCCCGGCTACAAGCCGAACGTGAAGGGCCATCCCCGCCAGATCAAAGACGCGGCCAAGCTGATCAACGAGGCGCGCCGGCCGGTGATCTACGCGGGCGGCGGCATCATGCTCGCCAACGCCTCGAACGAGCTGCGCGCGCTGGCGGAGCTCACGGGTCTCCCCGCGGTCACCACGTTGATGGGTCGGGGCGCGCTGCCCGACGAGCACCCGCTGTGCCTGGGCATGCCGGGCATGCACGGCAACTTCACCGCCGTCACCGCTATGCAGAAGGCCGATCTGCTCATCACGCTCGGCGCACGCTTCGACGACCGCGTCACCGGCAAGGTCTCGACGTTCGCGCCCGACGCCAAAGTCATCCACGTCGACATCGACCCCGCGGAGCTCGGCAAGGTGCGTCTCGCCGACGTCCCGATCGTGGGCGACCTCCGCACGGTCATCGACGAGATGATCAAGGCGTTGAAATCGGAGCGGTCCAAGCAGGATCCGCCCGACCTCGCGCCGTGGCTGGCCACCATCCACGACTGGCAGGAGCGCTACCCGCTCAAGTACCGCCAGGAGGAGGGCGGACCGCTCAAGCCGCAGTTCGTCATCGAGAGCCTGCGCGACAACACGCCGGACGACTGCATACTCGTCTCCGGGGTCGGCCAGCACCAGATGTGGGCGAGTCAGCTGTGGAAGTTCAAGCTGCCCAACACGTGGGTCAACTCCGGTGGCCTCGGCACGATGGGCTACGCAGTGCCGGCCGCGGTCGGCGCCAAGGTCGGCCGGCCCGATCGCATGGTCTGGGCAATCGACGGCGACGGTTGTTTCCAGATGACGGCCCAGGAGCTCGTCACGGCGGCATCGGAACGCATCCCGGTGAAGATCGCGATCCTCAACAACGCGTACCTCGGGATGGTGCGCCAGTGGCAGGAGCTCTTCTACGAGGAGCGCTACAGCGAGGTGTACCTGTCGCCCGACTTGCCCGACTACGTGAAGTGGGCGGAGGCGATGGGCTGTGTCGGTATGCGCGTCGACACCGCCGACGACGTGGTGGCGACGATCGAGAAGGCGAACGAGATCGACGACCGCCCGGTCGTGATCGACTTCCGCACCGACTGGCGCGAGAAGGTGTACCCGATGGTTGCCGCCGGTTCCTCGAACGACGACATCATCCTCGGTCCGGAGTTCGGCGAGGGTGGACGATGACCCTGGCCGCAAGTCCGCATCACATCCTCACCGTCACCGTCGAGAACAAACCGGGTGTGCTCTCGAGAGTCGCGGGACTGTTCTCTCGGCGCGCGTTCAACATCGTCTCGCTCGCCGTCAGCCCGACTGACGACGAGCGCTTCTCGCGCATGACGATCGTCGTCGACGCGGAGTCGGCGCCGCTCGAACAGGTCGTCAAGCAGCTGAACAAGCTGATCCCCGTCATCAAGATCACCGAGGTTCCCCCCGCCGAGGGCGTCGAGCGCGAGCTGATGCTCGTGATCGTCAAGGCTGCAGCCGAGACACGCGGACAGGTGACGGAGTTGACCGCGATCTTCGAGGCCAAGATCGTCGACGTCGGCTACGACGCGATGACGATCATGGTGGTGGGCGAGCCCGAGAAGCTCGACGCCTTCAGCGATCTGGTCAAGCCGTTCGGCATCGTCGAGCTACAACGCACCGGGCGCATCGCCCTGCCGAAGCTCGCCCGGGAATCGACCCGGCTGCGCTCGGTCAAGACCGCCCGAGCCTGATTTCCGTTTCCGCCGGTCACTGACGACACTATTGCCGGTGTCTCGCAAGGTCGCAGCCCACACGAGGAGAGTTCTTTCGATGCCCGCAACCGTGTACTACGAACACGACGCCGATCTCGGCCTGATCTCCGACAAGCTCGTCGCGATCCTCGGCTACGGCTCACAGGGTCACGCGCATGCGCTGAACCTGAAGGACTCGGGCATCGATGTGGTCGTCGGCCTGCGCGCCGGTTCGAAGTCGCAGGCGAAGGCGGAGGCCGCGGGTCTGCGCGTTCTCCCGACCGCGGACGCGGTGCGGGAGGCCGACATCATCATGGTGTTGTTGCCCGACACCGAGCAGAAGAAGGTCTACGAAGCCGACATCGCACCCAACCTTGTCGACGGGGACTCGCTCGCGTTCGCGCACGGCTTCAACATCCATTTCGACCAGATCAAACCCCCCGCGGGTGTCGACGTGTGGATGATCGCACCCAAGGGCCCCGGTCACCTCGTGCGCCGCACGTACGAAGAAGGCGGTGGCGTTCCGTGCCTCGTCGCGGTGCACAACGACGCGACGGGCAAAGCCAAGCAGACCGGGCTCGCGTACGCGCGCGGTATCGGTGGCACACGCGCCGGCGTACTCGACACGACGTTCGAGGAAGAGACCGAGACCGATCTCTTCGGTGAGCAGGTCGTGCTCTGCGGAGGTCTCGTCGAACTCATTCGCAACGGCTACGACACATTGGTCGAGGCCGGCTACCAACCCGAGAGCGCCTACTTCGAGACGCTGCACGAGGTGAAGCTCATCGTCGACCTGATCTACGAAGGCGGGATCGCGGCGATGAACTACTCGATCAGCGACACGGCCGAGTACGGCGAGATGTCGCGCGGCCCGCGGGTCGTCACTCCGCAGACCAAGGCGGAGATGAAGAAGATCCTCGGCGAGATCCAGTCGGGCGACTTCGCCCGGGAGTGGATTGCCGAGAACGAGAACGGGCGCCCGAACTTCGACCGCATGCGCGAAGCCGCCGCCAAGCACCCAATCGAGAAGGTCGGCGCCGAGCTCCGGTCGATGATGCCGTGGATCGCCGCCGGCAAGAAGCGCGTTCAGGACGTCTCCGGAGGCTGATCCCGGCGGTGCGGATCCGCAAACGACGGTCGAGGAGGCCGACCGTGCCCTCGACGACTCGTCGCGCGGGTCGCGTGCGTGTCGAAGTCGCCTGCGCCGAGCAGGCTCGATCCCGAAGCGCCGGTCAGATGATCTTGATCGCGTCGAGGACGCGCGCCGCGTAGGTTTCGTCGCCTTCGATCTGGACGCTGTCCTGCCACGGCGCGCGGCGAGTGCCCCAGATGACGAAGTCGTGATCGGTGCTGCGTATCCGAGCCGCAGCGTCGGGAGCCGCGCCTTCGCTGACGACGGTCCGCCCCTCTTCGCCGCCCGGCGCGATGGTCCAGGTTCCGCCCCCCGGCCCGTCGAGGGTCAACTCGATCGGGCGGTCGACGACCTCGCGGAGCGCGTCGGCGCACATCCACGGAAGCCCGGCGAGCATCCACTCGATGGTCGGGCGCAGGCGCTGCTCGTCCCGCACTGGTTGCTCGCGGTCGATCGAGCCGTTCGGCTTCAAGATGTCGTTGCGGAGATGGGTGTATCCGTCGAAGAGGAACGTGCTCGGCAGGATCGACATCGGGTGCGTACCGAGATCGCCCATGGGCAGCATCGT
>JAUZEI010000417.1 GCA_030839105.1 Actinomycetota bacterium | reverse complement strand
CGCCGAGTACGACGAGTTGCTGTCGCAGAACCCGATCTGGGTGGAGCGCACGGTGGGTCTCGGCGTGATCACGACCGAGGAGTGCCTCGCGCACAGCATCACCGGGCCGATCCTGCGCTCGACCGGGTTCGCCTGGGACCTCCGCAAGGCGCAGCCCAGCCTGGCTTACGACCAGGTCGAGTTCGACACGATCTACACGAGCAACGGCGACGTCTACGACCGATACCGGATCCGGCTCTACGAGATTCTGGAGTCGGTGCGGATCGTCCGCCAGTGCGTCGAGAAGATGCCCGGCGGCGACTACCGCGTGCAGGACAAGAAGATCACGCCCCCGCCGCGGACGCGCATCGACGAGTCCATGGAAGCGCTGATCCACCACTTCAAGCTGTTCACCGAGGGCTTCAAGGTTCCCGCGGGCGAGACGTACGTCTCCGTCGAGTCGCCGCGCGGCGAGATCGGTTGCTACATGGTGAGCGACGGATCGAGTAAGCCCGTCCGGATGCACATCCGCGGACCGTCGTTCTACAACCTGCAGGCCATCGGCCCGATGGGCACCGACAGCCTGGTGGCCGACGCGGTCGCGATCGTGTCGAGCATCGACCCGATCATGGGCGAGGTCGACCGGTGAGCTTCTTCGACGACGCGAATCTGGCCCGGGCCAAGGAGATCGTCGCGCGGTACCCGCGGGCGAAGTCGGCGATCCTGCCGCTCGCCCATCTCGCGCAGGACCAGAACGGGTGGCTCTCCCAAGAGGCGATGGAGCAGATCGCCGAGCTGACCGGCACGACCGCCGCCGACGTGCTCGGGACCTGCTCCTTCTACACGATGCTGAAGCGTCGGCCGTGCGGCAAGCTCGTCGTGTCGGTGTGCACGAACGTCACGTGTCTCGTTGTCGGCGGACCCGAGGTGTTGGACCACCTCGAGCATCGCTACGCGGCCGAGCCCGACGTGACGGTCGAAGAGGTCGAGTGCCTCGCCGCGTGCGGCGGCGCTCCCGCGTTGCAGGTGAACTACGAGTTCCACGAGCGCGTCTCGCCGGCCTCGGCCGAGGAGATCGTCGAGGC
Organism: Actinomycetota bacterium; assembly: GCA_030839105.1. GTDB lineage: Bacteria > Actinomycetota > Acidimicrobiia > IMCC26256 > PALSA-610 > PALSA-610. Next base: position 2,013 of record JAUZEI010000417.1, on the reverse strand, counting down.
GTATCGCTCGGGATCACGCCGGGCGCGCACCGTCTCCGGAGCCTCCGTTGCCTGACGCGACCCCGAACGGAGCTACGGGCACTTCGGGCGGAGCCGGCGTGACGGAGACCCGCATCGTCACCAAGCGGCTCCACGATCGCGTCGACGATTCGTGGACGCTCGACGGATCACTCGCCTCGGGTGGCTACGAGGTGCTGCGCGCCGTGCTCGCCCGGGGCGATGCGGCCGACGTGCAGAATCAGGTGAAGCTCTCCGGCCTCCGCGGACGGGGCGGGGCCGGTTTCCCGACCGCGCAGAAGTGGTCGTTCCTGCCGCCCGACTCGTTCCCGCGCTACCTGGTCGTGAACGCCGACGAAGGCGAGCCTTCGACGTTCAAGGACCGGATGCTCCTCGAGCTCGATCCGCACCAGCTCATCGAGGGCATCACGATCGCCTCGTACGCGGTGCAGTGCAGTCTCGCGTTCGTCTACGTGCGGGGCGAGTTCGCGCTCGGCTACGAACGTCTGACGCGCGCCATCGACGACGCGCGCGGCCAGGGATTTCTCGGCAGGAACATCCTCGGTTCCGGATTCGACTGCGACATCGTGGTGCATCGCGGTGCCGGCGCGTACATCTGCGGCGAAGAAACTGCGCTGCTCGAGTCGCTCGAAGGTGAGCGCGGCATGCCGCGCATCCGGCCGCCGTTCCCGGCGATCGAGGGTCTGTACGCGAAGCCGACCGTCGTCAACAACGTCGAGACGCTGTCGACCGTGCCGCACATCATGCAGATGGGTGGCGAGGAGTACGCCAAGCTCGGCGTCAACCGTTCGACGGGTACGAGGATCTTTTCCGTCTCGGGCCACGTGAACAAGCCGGGCAACTACGAGGTCGAGCTCGGCATGAGCTTCCGCGACCTGTTGTACGGGCTCGCGGGCGGCATCCGCGCAGACCGCAAGATCAAGTTCATCATCCCGGGCGGCGCGTCGTCACAGTGGCTCACGGGCAGCGACGAACACCTCGACGCGCCCCTCGACATGGACTTCGTACAACAGACATTCGGCGTGATGCTCGGTTCCGGCGCCGTGATGGTCTTCGACGAGACCGTCGATCCCGTGCTCGTCGCCTGGCGCCTGGCGAAGTTCTTCGCGCACGAGTCGTGCGGCAAGTGCACACCGTGTCGGGAGGGAACGGGCTGGGTCGAGAAGGTGCTCTACCGCATGTCGCACGGGCTCGGTCGGCCGCAAGACCTCGACCTCCTCGTGTCCGTCGGCGCCAACATCTCGCCCGGGCTCGTGAACGCGCCGTTCGTACAGACCACCATCTGCCCGCTCGGACCGTCCGCCGTGAGCTGTGTGGCGAGCATCAACAAGTTCTTCCGCGACGAGGTGCTCGAGCGCCTACGCAACGACGCCGGGGTACACGCGTGACCACCACCGAATCCGACGCCCCCGAAGCCCCGAAGAAGACGACCGTGACCGTCACGGTCGACGGCGTCACCTTCGAGGCGCAACCCGGAGAGCTGTTGATCAAGGCCGCGCAGGAAAACGGGGTCTACATCCCGCGCTTCTGCTGGCACGAGCGGATGAAGCCCGTCGGTATGTGCCGCATGTGCCTCGTCGAGATCGAAGGCGGACGCGGGTATCCGCCCGCGTGCACGACCCCGGTCGCCGACGGCATGGTCGCGCACTCCCAGAACGACACGGTGAAGCAGATCCAGGACGGCGTCTTGGAGTTCCTGCTCATCAACCATCCGCTCGACTGCCCGGTCTGCGACCGCGGCGGTGAGTGCCCGCTGCAGGACCAGACGCTCGCGTTCGGTCCCGGAGAGTCGCGCTTCGTCGAGGAGAAGCGCCACTTCCCGAAGCCGATCCCGCTGAGCGAGTTGATCCTGCTCGACCGGGAACGCTGCATCCAGTGCGCGCGGTGCATCCGCTTCGCGGACGAGATCGCGGGCGACGTGCTCATCGACTTCATCGACCGCGGCGATCGCATGCAGGTCCTGAACTTCGAAGAGCAGCCCTTCGACTCGTATTT
>JAUZEI010000402.1 GCA_030839105.1 Actinomycetota bacterium | reverse complement strand
GTTCGCGAACTGCGCGGGGAGCGACGGGCGGATGACGTGCTCGATCAGATCGGGCTTCATCCGACCCTCGATGGCAACGTTGGGCGCGTGCTGGGTGGAGATCAGCACCGTCTCGAGCCGGACGGGCGAGCCGTTGTCGTCGTACTCGACCGAGACCTGCGTCTTGCCGTCGGGGCGCAGGTAGTCGAGGATCCGTTCCTTGCGGACCTGGGTGAGGCGACGGGCGAGCTTGTGCGCGAGCCAGATCGGCATCGGCATCAGATCGTCGGTGTCGTCGCAGGCGTAGCCGAACATCATTCCCTGGTCACCGGCGCCGACCTCGTCGTAGACGTCGCTGCCACCGGCGCGCTGCTCGACGGCCTTGTCGACGCCCATTGCGATATCGGGCGACTGCTCGTCGATCGAGACGATGACGCCGCACGTCTTGCCGTCGATGCCGTACGCGGCGTCGGTGTAGCCGATCTCGCAGATGGTGTCGCGCGCAAGGCGGGAGAAGTCGATGTGGGCCTTGGTGCTGATCTCGCCCGCGACCACGCACAGACCGGTGGTCACCAACGTCTCGCAGGCAACGCGCCCGTAGGGGTCTTCGGTCAGGACGGCGTCGAGGACGGTGTCGCTGATCTGGTCCGACATCTTGTCGGGATGACCTTCGGTCACCGACTCGGACGTGAACGTGTGCCTATTCACGAACTTCTACTCCTCCGCCACTGTTCGAAACCGCCATGCTAGATGGCGTGGCATGTTAGGTGGACGGGCCACCCAGGGGCCCACCCAGGTACGTCACGACGTGGGCCAGCACGACCGCGGCCAGTTCTTCCTTGGTCAGGAGCTGCGTCTCGGCCGAGCTGCCGTCCGCCGCGAGCAACACGGCCCGATTGGTGTCGACCTCGAAGCCGGCATCGGCGGCGCTCACGTCGTTGGCGACCATCAGGTCGACGCGTTTGGCCGCGAGCTTGGCGGCCGCGTGTTCGCGGAGCCGCTCGGTCTCGGCCGCGAAGCCGACCACCATCTGTCCGGGCCGCTTCGCGCGCCCGAGAGCGGCCAGGATGTCGGTCGTGGGCTCGAGCACGATCTCGGGGACACCGTCGGCCTTCTTGATCTTGTGATCCGAAGGCGCCTTGGGCCGGAAGTCGGCGACCGCGGCGGCCATGATCACGGCGTCGGCCGACGCGGACCGGGCCATGACCGCGTCGTGCATCTCCTGCGCGCTCTCGACCGCCACGACCTCGACTCCGGCCGCGACCGGTTGGTTCGCGGTCGTGATCAGCACGACCCGGGCCCCGAGACGGAGCGCGACGTTGGCGAGCGCGTGGCCCATCTTCCCCGACGACCGGTTGCCGACGTAGCGGACCGGGTCGACGGCTTCGCGCGTGCCGCCGGCGGTCACGACGATGGTGCGGCCGGTGAGGGGATGTACGCCCGCGAGGAGCCTGAGGACCTCGTCGGCGATGCGGGCGGGGTCGGCGAGACGACCGGCGCCGACGTCGCCGCCCGCGAGGCGACCTTCCTCCGGATCGAGCACGTGTACCCCGCGCCGGCGCAAGGTGCTGAGGTTCTCCTGGACCGCCGGGTGCTCCCACATCTCGGTGTGCATCGCCGGGCACACCAGGACCGGGGCCCGAGTGGCGAGGAGCGTGGCAGTCAGGAGATCGTCGGAGATGCCGGCCGCGTACTTCCCGAGCAGCTTCGCGGTGGCGGGCGCGACGACGATCAGGTCGGCGGTCTGGCCAAGGTACGTGTGGGGGATCGGCTCGGGTCCGCCGAACAGCGACGTACGGGCAGGTTCGGATGCGAGCGCGGAGAAGGTGAGAGCGCCGACAAACTCCTGGGCGCCGTCGGTCAGGACCGGGGCGACGTGGATGCCGGCGTCGACGAGCCGGCGGCAGACCTCGACCGCCTTGTACGCGGCGATCCCACCGCAGACTCCGAGGACGACCCGAGGCATCGGACGGGACCCGCCGACTCGAGGTTGCGAAGGCTTCGGCCGGGCTCGATCAGGCCGACGCGTCGGGGGTCGTGTCGACGATCTCGACGGCCGCGCCCTCGTCGGCACCGGCCTCGGGCTCTTCGATGCGTTCGTAGACGATCTTGTTGACCGAGATCTCCTCGAGCGCGATCGAGAGCGGCTTGCGCGATACCGACGTGACCTGGGGCGGGACGATCCGCCCGAGTCCCTCGCCCAGCTGGTTGTAGTAATCGTTGATCTCGCGGGCGCGCATCGCGGCGAGCGTGACGAGCGTGAACTTCGAATCGACCTTGTTCATGAGCGTCTCGATGCGAGGCTCCATGAGCGACGGGCGGCGTTCAGCCATCAGGCTCCTTCAGTCTCCGTGAGGAGGGTCTCCGTGCGGAGAGCGGCCGCGGGCGCGGCGGAAGGCCAGGATAGCAGCGACCTCGGCCGTGGCCTGACCGACGTCGTCGTTGACGACGACCCCGTCGAACTCCTCGGCCCCGATTCGCTCCTCGGATTCGGCCCGTTCCAGACGCCGCGCGATCGACTCCTCGGTCTCGCTCCCCCGGCTCTCGAGGCGCCGGCGCTGCTCGGCGCGGCTGGGGGCCTGCACGAAGACCAGGAGCGCCTCCGGGAGGGCCCGCTTGACCGCGAGAGCGCCCTGAACGTCGATCTCGAGCATGACGTCGTGGCCTTGGGCCAGCTCGTCCACGACGTACCGGAGCGGCGTGCCCTTGAGGTCGCCGTAAACCTCGAACCATTCGAGAAAGCCGCTCTCGTCGCGGAGGCGCTCGAACTCCTCACGGCTCACGAAGTGGTAGTCGACGCCTTCGCGTTCGCCGGCCCGCCGGGCCCGCGTCGTCCACGACACCGACCAGTTGAGCGCAGGATCTGACTCCCGCAGCCGGGAACCGATCGTGCCCTTGCCCGCCCCGGAGGTGCCGGCCAGGACGAGCAGGACGCCCCGACCATCGCCGGGTGCGCCGGAATCCCCTGTGCCGGAATCCCCTGTGCCGGACTCGCTTTCGTCAGCCGGCAAACTTCTCGAGCAGCGCCCGCCGCTGGTTCGTGCCCAGCCCGCGCAGACGCCGGCTCTCGGAGATCTCGAGCTCCGACATGATGTGCCGGGCCCGCACCTTGCCGACGCCGGGGAGCGACTCGAGCACGCTCACGACTTTCAGTTTCGCGAGCATGTCGCCCGACTCGTCGCCTCGGTCGGCGGCATCGAACAGCTCGCGCAATGTGAGCGAACCGATCTTCAGCTTGTCCTTCACCTCGGCTCGTTGACGGCGCGCGACCGCGGCCTTCTCCAGCGCGAGTTGACGTTGCTCCGGTGTGAGCGTGGGCGGGTTCGCCATGTTGTTCCTCCGGCGCGACTGCGTGATGCGAACGGGAGATCCGGGACGAGTGGAGCTTCCCGAATCAGCAGCGACGCAGCATAGCGATACTTCGCTCCATCGCAACTGGCGAACGGCTTGCGTGCGCGCCGTTCTCGCGCTAGCTCCCCGAAAGCGCGTGCGTCACCGCGTCGGATACTCGCTCCGCCGCGGCACGCGGATCGTCGGCTCGGGTGACCGCGCGTCCGACGACGAGGACGTTTCCGCCCGCCTCCGCAACGCCTTCCGGCGTACCGACTCGCGCCTGATCGTGCCGCGGGCCGTCGGCGAATCGGACCCCGGGAACGATCGTCACGAGATCGGAACGCGCCGTGTGCACGCGCTCGATCTCGTCGACCGAGCACACCACTCCGCCGCATCCCGATTCGATCGCGCGCGCGAGTCGTTCGTCGAACGCGCCCGTTTCGGGATCACTGGTGAGCACGGTTACCGCGATCGGGATCGCGTGTTCATGGCCGCCGTCGCGCGCGCCTTCGGCGAGTCCCTCGACACCGGCGCGCAACATCTCGGTTCCGCCCGCGGCATGGAAGTTGAGGTAACGGACACCCTGGCGACCGAGCACGCGCGCGGCGCGACCGACGGTGGTCGGGATGTCGTGCAGCTTGATGTCGGCGAACACTTCGAGGTCGAGCGCGCGCATGCGGGCGATCGCTTCGGGGCCCGCGGCGGAGTACAGCTCGAGGCCGACCTTGGCGATGCCGAACCACGGCGCGACCTCTTTGGCCAGCTGTTCTGCCCGGTCGAGGTCGGGTACGTCGAGGGCGACTGCGAGTTTGCGACGAACGTCCATCATTGAATCTGTCCTCCGCTCCGGTCTTCGGTGAGGCGATCTCCGGCGAGACGGTTTTCGCCGAGACGGTTTTCGCCGAGACGGTTTTCGCCGAGACCGTCGGCGCCGAGACCGGCGATCAGGTCGCGGACGCGCGCGACGTCGTTCTGCGCGCACCACGCGCCGAGCTCTTCGACGATACGCAACGTGGCGCGCGGGTCGAGGAAGGTCGCGGTTCCGACGCCGACCGCCGACGCGCCCGCGAGCAACATCTCGACCGCGTCCTCGCCGGTGCTCACACCGCCGGTGCCGATGATCGGAACGCCGGGGTACGCGCGCGACACCTCCCACACCGCGCGTAACGCAACCGGGTGGATCGGCGGACCCGAAACTCCGCCACCGCCCGCGCCGAGCCGCGGCGCACGGGCCTGCGCGTCGATCACGAGCCCCATCACGGTGTTGACCAACGTGAGCCCGTCCGCGCCCGCGTCGAGCGCCGCGCCCGCGATCGCGACGAGGTCGGTGACGTTCGGCGACAGCTTCGCGAAGACCGGCGCCGCGCCGCCGAGCGCGTCGACGACCGCATTCGTCGCGTCGCGCGTCGTCTCCGGTGCGTGCGCGAACACTTGCGCGCGCGCTTCGACATTGGGACACGACAGGTTGACTTCGATCGCGATGACGCGGTGGGCGACGTTCTTGAGCGCGCGCGCTGCGGCTTCGTAGTCGGCGACCGTGCGCCCCCAGATCGACGCGATGACGCGCGCGCCGCGCGCTTCGAGCGCGGGGAGGTCGTGCGCGATCCACGCGTCGACACCCGGTCCGGGGAGGCCGACCGAGTTGATCATCCCGCCGCCCGGCGCCTCCGCGACGCGCAGGGGCGGATTGCCCTCGGACGCGAACACTGCGACCGACTTGGTGGTAACCGCTCCGATCGCCCCGGGATCGCACAGCGCGGCCAACTCGGCGCCGTGGCCGAACGTGCCCGACGCGGCGATGATCGGATTGGGTAGCTGCAACGCGCCGAGCGAGACGGAGAGATCGACGTCCGGGGCACGGCGCCGACCCTTGCGCCCGAGCGTCATCCCGACCTCACGCCGCCGACCTCACGTCGCTGGCTCATCGGCGGTCACACCTCGAGTCGGAGCTGGCCATCGGCGTGATACTCCTGCAGGGACCGCACTTCCGGGTCGCGCTGGGCGGCCTCGAAGATGCCGGCCGCCGCGGCGAGGGCGGCCGCGACGGTGGTGATGCACGCCACGCCGTGGACGATCGCGGCCCGCCGGATGTGCATGCCGTCCGACCGGGGCCCGCGCCCGCGCGGCGTGTTGATCACCAGATCGACCTTGCCCGACGAGATGAGGTCGACCGCATCGACCCCGACGTCCTCGCCCACCTTGGCGACCACGATGTCGACCCGCACTCCGTTGTCCTCGAGCTGGCGGGCCGTCGACGCGGTGGCCGCGATCGAGAAGCCGAGCTCGAAGAACCGCAGCGCGGCGACCGTTCCCGCGACCTTGTCGCGGTCGGCGAGCGACAGGAACACCGTGCCCGAGCGCGGCAGGCGATTGCCGGCGCCGGCCTGACTCTTCGCGAATGCCATTCCGAAGGTCCGGTCGATGCCCATGACCTCACCGGTGGAGCGCATCTCCGGTCCGAGGATGGTGTCGACGTCGGGGAAACGATTGAACGGGAGGACGGCTTCCTTCACCGCGACATGACGACCGGTCGCGGGCGGTCGCAACAAGCCTTCGGCGGCGAGCTCGTCGAGTGTCGCGTCGAGCATCAGGCGCGCCGCGATCTTGGCAAGCGGCACACCGGTCGCCTTGCTCACGAACGGCACGGTCCGACTCGCACGCGGGTTCGCCTCGATCACGAAGACCCGGCTCTCCTTCACCGCGTACTGCACGTTGAGCAGACCGATGACACCGAGCTCGGTCGCGAGCGC
>JAUZEI010000379.1 GCA_030839105.1 Actinomycetota bacterium | reverse complement strand
CTCTCGGGGAACCGGCACCACACGAGGCACGCCACCGCCTTGTGACCGCCGGTCACGTAGTTCTTGTACGCGTTGAGCCGGAAACCGTCGCCGTCGGGCGTCAGCCGGGCGCGCATGTGCCCGACGGAGCTCCCCGCTTCGGTCTCGCTGATGCCGATACAGAACAGACCTTCGCCGCTCGCCGCGATCGGCAGCCAGCGGTCTTTCATCGTGTCGTTGCCGAGGTGCTCGATCGCGCGCGGTGGTCCGTTGAAGATGAGTTGAGCGAGGATCGCGCTCGACACGTCGGCGCGGGCGAGCTCCTCCAGCACGATCGCGGCCTCGATGTCGCCGAGCCCCGAACCGCCCCAACGTTCGCCGATCGTGATGCCGAACAGGTCGGCCTTGCGCATGCCGTCCCACGCCCATTGCGGGAACTCTTCGGTCTCGTCGCCATGACGTGCCATCGGCGCCAGCTCGCGCTCGGCGACGTCGCGTGCGAGCTGCCGCAGCGCGGCCTGGTCTTCGGTGTCGGCAAACGGATTCGCGCCGGTCGCGTGCGCAGCCATCCGGCCAGGCTACCGCCCGAGCTGACATGCACGTCAGGTCGATGCGACCATGCACCGACCGACGGAGCCAGGCGGGTAGAAACCGGCCGGCGTCGAGACGATCTCCCGCATCCTCCCGCATCGGGGCGCGCCGGACGGCTCCCGACTCTCGAAGGGTTTCGGTATCCGCCTTCGAGCGCGTGTTCTCGGCGACGGCGCTCGTGTGGTGCCAGGTCGCGTGGAGATGGCCGGCGCGCGGTTGCTGCGCGTGCCGACCGCGACGGGTACGGCGTCACTGGTCGACATCGCTGCGAGCGTCGCCATCGAGGAGCGGGACCATCGCCGCGTCGGAGTGGTCGGGCAAGAAGGCGGATACCGAACGGTCAGGCGTGCAGGAAGACCTTCATCGCGCCCTGGATGACGAAGAGCGCGGCCGCGCCGAGCAGCGCAGGCTTCACGACGGTCGCCGGACCGAGGAACTTCTCCCGCTTCGCATTCTTCGACTCTTCCTTCGACTTCTCCATTCTGCGACACGGTCTGGGGATCGGCTCGCTTTCGGGTGACCTTGAACCTGACTACCGTGTCAGGTATGAGTGCTGAGACCCGGGAAGAAGCTGGCCCCGACCTCGACTGGATGACGGCCCAGCCTTACGAGGCGTGGGCCGAGGTTCGCCGGTCGGATTGCCCGGTGCTGAACGCGGGCCTCGACATCATGGGTCCCGGCACCGGCACGTTCTTCCAGGTCGCCGCGTTCAAGGACGCCGACGCGGTGCTGCGCGACGACAAGACGTTCTCGTCCTCGATCAACGGCGACCACATCGGTCAGTTCATGGGCGACCTCATCCTTGCCCTCGGCGGCGAAGAGCACCGCAAGTACCGCAACCTCGTCGCCAAGGCGTTCCGGGCGTCGCAGCTCGAGCGCTGGGACGACACCCTCGTCCGCCCGATCATCAACCGGCTCCTCGATGCGATCGCGCCGCTCGGCCAAGCCGACCTCGTCGCGGCGGTCACGTCGCAGTATCCCGTGCAGGTCATCTGCGGGATCGCGGGAGTTCCGCTCGAAGACTCCGCGCAGTTCGCGCAGTGGGCCGAGGAGATCAACACGGGGCCGATGGCACCCGAGCGCGGGCACGCCGCGTCGAAGGCGATGGTCGAGTACCTGCGCCCGTTGGTGGAGGCGCGGCGCGAGGAGCCGACCGGCGACTTCCTCTCCGATCTCGTGCACTCCGAAGTCGACGGCGAACGCCTCAACGACGACAAGATCTACGGCTTCCTGCGCCTGCTGTTGCCCGCCGGCGGCGAGACGACGTTCCGCGTGATGGGCAACGCGCTGCTCGCGCTGCTGCAGCACCCCGACGATCTCGAGCGCGTCTACGCCGACCGCAGCCTCATTCCCGAGGTCATCGAAGAGACGTTGCGCTGGGAGACGTCGGTGACGATGGTAAGCCGCGTCGCAACCGCCGACACCGAGGTCGCGGGTTGCCCGATCACGAAGGGGTCTCCGGTCGGCGTGCTCACCGGTTCGTCGAATCATGACGAGGCCCGCTGGGAAGACGCGTCGGAGTGGAAGCTCGGACGCCCCGTACAACATCACCTCGCGTTCGGCACCGGTCCGCACCAGTGTCTCGGCATGCACCTGGCGCGCTTGGAACTCCGCGTCGGGCTGAACGAGATACTCGACCGGCTGTCGAACCTGCGGCTCGATCCGGCCGGTGTCGACGACGCGGTCATCGAGGGCTACGCGTTCCGCGGGCCGCGCGCGCTGCACGTCACCTTCGACGCCAGCTGACGCACGGCCGCCGGCTCTACCCCGCGTTGCCGAACATCATCATCCACTGGTCGCGGGTGCGCGGGCGGAAGACGACATTCGTGCGGCGCACGTCGCCCATCGGCGCGTTCGGCTCCGCCGAGTACATGTGCCCGGGGTACAGCACGGTGTCATCGGGCACCGCCGAGAGCTTCTGCGTCAGGCTCTCGTAGAGCGCTTCCGGATCGCCGCCCGGGAGGTCGGTACGCCCGCAGCTGTCGAGGAAGAGCGTGTCGCCGCTGACGAGTTTCCCGTCGACGAAGAAGCATTGCGAACCGGGCGTGTGGCCGGGCGTGTGGATGAGCGTGATCGGGATCTCGCCGACCATGACGACGTCACCCGACGCGTGCAGCTCGAGGTCGGAGTCGGAGCAGCCGGTGACGCGCTTGACGCCCCATGCCTCGTCGGCCTGCACGTGCAACTTTGCGCTCACGTCGGGCAGCGCAAGCAACTCCGCGATGCCGGCGATGGACCAACCGCCGAGGTCACCGCCGACGTGATCCGGGTGGTAGTGCGTGATCAACGCGCCCGAGAGCCGCATGCCGTCGGCGGCGAGCAGGTCGATGAGCTCGCCCGGTCCGTACGCGGGATCGACGGCGATCGCGTCGCCGGTCTCGCGGTCGCCGATCAGATACACGAAGTTGACCATCTGGCGTGCAATCTGGTCGTCGGGCGCGAAGTCGCGCCCTGCCAGCAGCTGTCGGAAATACACCCGGTCGTCCATCGGCCGACACCCTAGAAGCAAGCGCTCGACCGCGGCGCTTCGCGGGTGGCGGGTCGCTCGCGCGGCGCCGTCCGATGTAGTGCAGCGCGCGGGGGATCGGTCGGCTCCGCGGTCGCTCCCGTACGCTCTGGGCGTGCAGAGCCCGGCGCCGGACGTCGAACAGGTCGGCCGGGCGACGCGCCAGGTGCTGCGCGCGCTCGACGATCTCACCGACGAGCAGGCTGCTGCCCCCTCCCGCTTGCCGGGTTGGTCGCGCGCCGAAGTCGTCACGCACCTCGCTCGCAACGCCGACGGCATTCGGGGCATGGTCGAAGCTGCGACCAAGGGCGAGGTCACGACGATGTACCCGAGCTCCGAGGCGCGCGCCGCGGGTATCGCGTCGGGCCGGGGAACCGCGGCGGCACTGTTGCGCGCCGACCTGCGCGGTGCGCACGACCGCCTCGTCGAAGCATGGAACGATCTTCCCGAAGACGGCTGGGACCGGCTCGGGCGGGCGTCGGTGACGCGCACGATGCGCGACTTCATCTGGGTACGACGGCGCGAGGTCGAGGTGCACCACGTCGACCTCGACCTCGGTTTCGAACCGTCGGACTGGCCGGTCACATTCGTCTCGGACGCGCTCGACGAGATCTTCGGATCGATGGTCTCGCGCGGGGTTCCGACCCGGGCGTTGATCGACGTGGATTATCTCGTCGTCTCGACCGATCATGATCGAGCCTGGCGCGTCGCGATCCGGGGCATCGAGGTGCACGTCACGGAGGAGGACCGGACGCGCGGTTCCGCCGACGGCGAAGCGAGCGGCTGGGGCTGCGATGTCGCGGCGTGGCTCTACGGCCGTGACCCGCGCGGCGGGGGAGTGCTCGCCACCGGCGACATCGGCGTGTTGCGCCTCCCGCGCTGGTTCCCGTTCGCCTGACCGCCGCGCCGATCGCCCCTCGCCCGTCGCTCGCCGACGGGTTTCGTCTCAGACGCCGTCGGCGGCCGCTTTGAGCGCGGCGACGTCGAGCTTCTTCATGCGTCCGCACTGACCCTCCGCCGTCCGGAATTCATCGGTGCGGACCGCGCGAGTCCGGTGCAGCGATCAGCCTCCGGCCAGGCGCTCGAGCACCATCGGCAGGTTCGCGGTTTGCACTGCGAACACGTCTTCGTTCGAGTGTGGGGGGACAGGCACCAAGCGCGAAGTCGCAACGTCGAACAGGTGCATCTCGTAACCGAAATCGCGCAACAGGCCGAGCACCTCGGCGCGC
>JAUZEI010000344.1 GCA_030839105.1 Actinomycetota bacterium | reverse complement strand
CGGGCGGGCGCGGTCGACGTCCACGCCTTCACCGCCGCGCTCACCGAAGTGTGCGGCTCGCTGGCCGAGCAGATGGCGCGCGATGCAGAGGGCGCGACCAAGTTCGTGACCGTCCGCGTCGTCGGCGCCCGCAGCACTGCCGAAGCCCGCATTGCGGCCCGCGCCGTCGCCGACAGCCAGCTCGTGCAGTGCTCGCTCAACGGGAACGACCCCTACTGGGGACGCGTGTTGTCGGAGCTCGGCGCGAGCGGGGCCTTCCTCGATCCCGAAGCCGTCGACATCTCCTACAACGGCGTGACGGTGTGCCGGGACGGGATCGCCGCTGCGCACGACGCGCGCGCCGTCACCGCCGGCCTCGCCGAGCACGACATCGAGATCCGCTGCGATCTGCGCCAGGCACACGGCGAAGCGACGGTGCTCACCACCGATCTCTCGCACGCGTACATCGACGAGAACCGGCGGACGTCGTGAGCGCCGACATGGAGATGAGCGACCAGGGGGATTTCGCCTCCCGTCTGAAGGACGCGGGCGAAAAGGCCCACGTGCTCGCCGACGCGCTGCCGTTCATCCGTGAGTTCTCCGGCAAGACCGTCGTGATCAAGTACGGCGGTCACGCGATGGAGAACCGCGAGCTGGCCGACCTGTTCGCGACGGACGTCGTGTTGATGCGACTCGTCGGCATGAACCCGGTCGTCGTGCACGGTGGTGGACCGCAGATCACCGAGCTCATGCGACGTCTCGGCAAGGAGCCCGAGTTCGTCGACGGTCGCCGCGTGACGGACGCCGAGACTGTCGACATCGTGCGGATGGCGCTGTTCGGCAAGGTGAATCGCGACATTGTGGCAAGCGTGAACCGTCTGGGTTCCTATGCCGTGGGCATGTCGGGCGAGGACGCGGGACTGATCCGGGTCGAACAACGCGATCCGGTGCTCGGGTTCGTCGGCGACGTGCGATCGATCGATCCCACGATGGTCCTGCGCCTGTTGCGCGAGGAACTGATCCCGGTGATCGCGACGATCGGTGTCGACGACGAGGGCCAGGCGTACAACATCAACGCCGATACGGTCGCGGGCGCGATCGCGGTCGCGCTCGGAGCGGAAAAGCTCGTCTATCTCACCGATGTCGCCGGCGTCTACGCCGATTGGCCCGACCAGAGTTCACTGATCTCGCGGGTCGGTGTCGACGGCCTGGAGAAGTTGATCCTCGACGGCAAGGCGTCGGAAGGCATGATCCCCAAACTCGAGTCGTGTGTGTCCGCGCTGCGGAACGGTGTGCGCCGCGCGCACATCCTCGACGGGCGCCTGCCCCACGCGCTGCTGCTCGAGTTCTTCACCCGGGAGGGCGTCGGAACGATGGTCGACTCGTGAGTACCTTGGCCGACCTTCGAGCACAAGACGCCGAGAACGTGATGCAGACCTACGGCCGGCTGCCGATCGCCTTCGTGCGCGGCAACGGAACGGTGCTCTGGGACAGCGAGGGCAAGGAGTGTCTCGACTTCCTCACCGGACTCGCGGTGACGTCGCTCGGTCACGCGCACCCCGAGGTCGCGGCCGCGATCGCGGAGCAGGCGGCGACGCTGTTGCACGTCTCCAACCTGTACTACAACGACGTACAACCCAAGGTTGCGGCGCGGCTGAACGCGCTGCTCGGTGGCGACGGCCGCGTCTTCTTCTGCAACTCCGGGGCCGAGTCGAACGAGTGCGCGATCAAGCTGGCGCGCCGGCACGGACAACTCAACGGTGGGCCGAATCGCTTCCACGTGATCAGCGCGTACGGCTCCTTTCACGGACGGACCCTCACGACGCTCGCCGCCACTGGCCAACCTCAGAAGCAGGAGACGTTCCAGCCGTTGCCCGAGGGGTTCCGCCAGGTTTCCTTCGACGACCTCGACGCGCTCGACAACGCGATGGACGATCGGGTCGCCGCGGTGTTGCTCGAAGCCGTGCAGGGCGAGGGCGGTGTGATCCCCGCGTCGGCCGAGTATCTGCACGGCGTGCGGCGACTCTGCGACGAGCGCGAGGCGTTGCTCATCATCGACGAAGTGCAGACCGGACTCGGTCGCACGGGGCGCTGGTTCGGCTTCGAGCATTCCGGTGTGCGGCCCGACGTCGTGACGATGGCCAAGGCGCTCGGCAACGGTGTACCGATCGGCGCGTGCTGGGCCCGGGCCGAGATTGCCGCGTCTTTCGCGCCGGGCGACCACGCGACGACGTTCGGCGGCCAACCGCTCGCGGCCCGCGCCGCGCTCGCGGTCCTCGAGGTCATGGAGCGGGAGCGGGTCCCCGAGCGTGCCGCCCGTGCCGGCTCGCGCCTCGTCGAGGCGCTGTCCAAGCTCGACGGCGTGTCCGAGGTGCGCGGGGCGGGTCTGCTCATCGCCGCCGAGTTGGGTGCGCAGTACGACGCTCGCGAGGTTGCACAGAAATGCCTCGATCGGGGTCTTGTCGTCAACGCGGTGACCCCGAGTGCCCTGCGATTCGCCCCGCCGTTGCTCGTGTCCGACGCCGAGATCGACGAAGCCGTCGCCCGTGTCGCGGAGGCTCTGCGATGACGCGCCATCTTCTCGAGGTCGACGACCTCGATCCGGTTCGCCTGCGCACCATCCTCGGGAACGCGCTGACGTGGAAGCACGACCCGGGCTCCATCCCCCAGATCCTCGCCGGCCAGGGTGTCGTCGCGCTGTTCCAGAAGCCGTCGGCGCGCACTCGCATCTCCGTGGAGATGGCGGTCGCGACGCTCGGCGGACATCCCATCTTTGTGCGCGACGAGGAGGTCGACCTCGATCGCCGGGAGTCGGTGGAAGACGTCGCGTCCACGATGGCGACGATGTGCTCGGTGATCACCGCGCGCGTGTTCGACCACCGCGTCCTCGAACGCATGACGGCGGTCGTCGACGTACCCGTCGTCAACCTCTTGTCCGACACCGCGCACCCGTGCCAGGCGCTCGCCGATCTCCTGACGATGCGCGAAGACTTGGGCGAGCTCGAGGGTCGCCGCATCGCGTACGTCGGCGACGGCAACAATGTCGCCGCCTCGCTCGCGTACGCGAGCGCCTTGTCCGGTGTCGAGCTCGCCATCGCGTCTCCCGACGGCTACGAGCTCGATCCGCATGTCGTCGACCGGGTTCGCAATCTCGGCGGCAGCGTCGAGCTCGTGAGCGATCCGTACGACGCGGTGCGCGGCGCCGACGTCGTCTACAGCGACGTGTGGACGTCGATGGGTCAAGAGGACGAGCGCGAGCAACGACTGCGGGCGTTTGCCGGTTGGACGATCGACGCCGACCTCATGAAGGCGGCGAACGATCCGGTGATCTTCATGCACTGCCTGCCCGCGCACCGCGGCGACGAAGTGACGGCCGATGTCATCGACGGCCCGCAGTCGGTCGTCTGGCGCCAGGCGGGGAACCGCATGCACGCCGCCCGCGCGCTGCTCGTCGACCTGCTCTCGGAGGACGGCCTACTGCTCTCGGGGGAGAGAACGTGACCACGCTCGGCAAACCGCAACGTCAGCACCGGATCCTGCGCATGCTCGAGGATCAGCCGATCTCCAGTCAGGCCCAGCTCGTACAGATGCTGGAGGCCGACGGCATCGTCGCCACCCAGGCCACGGTGAGCCGTGATCTCGAGGACCTCGGCGCGGTGAAGGTTCGCATCCCCGGCGGTGCGATGGCGTACGCGATTCCGGAGTACACGCGCGAGCGGGCGCCTACCGACGACCACCTGAAGCGGCTGATGAGCGAGTTCGTCGTCGAGGTCGCGCACAGCGCGAACCTCGCAGTGCTGCGCACCCCGCCCGGTAGTGCCCATGTCGTAGCTTCCGCACTGGATCGCGCGTCGCTCGCGTCCGTGCTCGGCACGGTCGCCGGCGACGACACCGTGCTCGTCGTCTGCAATGAATCCGTCGGCGGCGCGACCGTCGCCGCCGAGCTCGCCGGCCTCGCCGGACTCTGACCCCGTAGTTCGAAGGAGACGTCATCGTGGCCAAGCGCGTCGTGCTCGCGTATTCGGGAGGGCTCGACACTTCCGTCGCGGTCCGGTGGATGCGTGAGGAGTGGGGCGTCGAGGTGATCGCGTGCGCGGTCGACGTCGGACAGCTCGCAGCGGGCGAGGAAGACATGATCCGCGAGCGCGCGGCCGCTGCGGGCGCGGTCGAGACGGAGATCATCGACGCGCGCGACGAGTTCGCACGTGACTTCCTCGTGCCCGCGCTGCGCGCGAATGCTCTCTACGAAGGCAAGTACCCGCTCGTCTCCGCGCTCTCGCGGCCGATCATCGTCGAGCATCTCGTGGCTTCGGCGCGCCGCCACGGCGCGCAGGCGGTCGGGCACGGGTGCACCGGCAAGGGCAACGACCAGGTGCGCTTCGAGGTCTCGACGCGGGTTCTCGCGCCCGACCTCGACGTGATGGCGCCCGTACGGGTCTGGGGCTTGAGCCGCGCGGACTGCATCGGGCTCGCCGACAAGTGGGAGATCCCCATCTCCGCGTCCAAGGAGAAGCTCTACTCGATCGACGAGAACATGTGGGGACGCGCGATCGAGTGCGGGATCCTCGAGAACCCGTGGTCGGCCGCGCCCGAAGATCCCTACACGCTCACCCGCGCGACCAAGGACGCGCCCGCGGAGCCGACCGAGCTTGTGATCGCGTTCGAACAGGGTGTTCCGGTGTCGGTCAACGGTCTCACGATGGGTCTCGTCGAGTTGATCGAGACCGTCGGCCGCACCGTCGGCGAGTACGGCTGGGGGCGCATCGACATGGTCGAAAATCGCCGCGTCGGCATCAAGAGCCGCGAGGTCTACGAGTGCCCATCGTCCCTCGCGCTGATCCTCGCGCACAAGGATCTCGAGGGGATCACGCTCGAGCGCGACCTCGCGCGCGAGAAGCAACGCA
This sequence comes from Actinomycetota bacterium, assembly GCA_030839105.1. Taxonomy (GTDB): domain Bacteria; phylum Actinomycetota; class Acidimicrobiia; order IMCC26256; family PALSA-610; genus PALSA-610. The sequence continues at coordinate 876 of JAUZEI010000344.1, read as the reverse complement.
TCGAGATCCGCATCGCCGAGCTCATCTATGACGGCATGTGGCACACGCCGCTCATGCGCGCGCTCGGCGCATTCGTCGACACGACACAGGAGCACGTCACGGGCGAAGTCCGGTTGCGGCTCGAGCGCGGTCGCTGTGACGCCGCGGGCCGGCGCGCGCCCCGCAGTCTCTACGACCACGATCTCGCGACCTACGACGCCGACGACTCGTTCCGCCACCAGGACTCCGAAGGCTTCGTACGGCTGTGGGGTCTGTCCGCGGAGACGTGGTCGCGCCGCCAGGGACCGGGATCCGCGTGACCGGGCACGACCCCGCGACCGGGCGCCCGCTCTGGCACGGACGATTCGGCGAAGGTCCCGCCGACGAGCTCCTCGCGTTCACCGTCAGCCTGCCGTTCGACCGTCGCCTCGCGGGTGACGACCTGACCGGCTCGCGCGCCCACGTCCAGATGCTCGCTCGGGTCGGCTTGCTCACCGACGACGAGCGGGCGAGCGTGATCAAGGCGTTGGACCAGGTCGAAGCCGAGTTGGCCGACGACACGTTCGCGTTCGCTCCGAGCGACGAGGACATCCACACCGCGATCGAACGCCGGATCACCGAGATTGCCGGTCCCGTCGGCGCCAAGCTGCACACCGGTCGTAGTCGCAACGACCAGGTTGCGCTCGATCTTCGGCTCTACCTCCGCCGCGAGGGTCGTGCGGTCGCGCTCCGCATCCACGAGTTGCAGCGCGTGCTCCTGCAACGGGCTGGGGAATCGACCGAGATCGCGCTGCCCGGCTACACCCACCTACAACGCGCGCAGCCCGTCCTGCTGTCGCATCATCTCCTCGCGCACTTCTGGGCTCTTGCGCGCGACGTCGATCGCTGGCACGACTG
>JAUZEI010000326.1 GCA_030839105.1 Actinomycetota bacterium | reverse complement strand
CGACCACGCGGTGAAGGAGCCGTCGGCGTTCCTCCGCCACTGCGCGAACCCCGGCGCACCGTTCACATCGACCGGCGCCAACCGCGATCCTTCGCACTCACTCCCGGGTCCGAGGAGCCACGTGCGGTACTCGCCCGCGCCGCGCATCCAGAGCGGGTACGGCGGCATCTGCATCCGCACGTCCTCGTGCAGCAATGCCACGAGCGACTCGATGTCGAAGCGCTCGAACGCGTCGACGTAACGCGCCAGCAATGCTTGCTGCGCCTCGTCGATCGGTTCGGGCGTGTCGTGCACGGTGACGTTGCGATCGGCGAGTGTCGACCGCGCCCGTTGTAACGCGCTGTTGACGGAGACCACGGTGGTGTCGAGGAGCTCGGCCACCTCGGAGGCCTTCCACTTCAACACCTCACGCAGGATCAACACCGCGCGCTGGCGGGCCGGAAGGTGTTGCAACGCGGCGACGAACGCGAGCCGGACCGACTCCCGTACTTCGGTTTCCTCGGCCGGATCACCCGAACCAGACATGACCCGCCGGTCGGCAACGGGCCCGAGCCACATGTTCTCCGAGGTCGGCGGATCGAACGGCGCGTCGGCGTGGCCGACTTCCATGATGTCGATCGGCAATGCCCGGCGCTTGCGACTTTTCAACATGTCGAAGCACACGTTGCTCGCAATGCGGTAGAGCCACGAGCGCAGCGCGCTGCGGCCCTCGAACCGATCGAAGCTGCGCCAGGCCCGTACGAGTGTCTCTTGGACAGCGTCGTCGGCTTCGTACGGCGAACCGAGCATGCGGTAGCAGTACGCGGTCAACTCCGGGCGGTACTGCTCGAAACCGAGATCGGCGGCCGCGGGGTCGAAGCTGGTGGTGCTCGTCATAGCGGACGTGTCCTCCTCTACTTCCGACCCCGCACGGTACCGAAGCCGATCAGCTGCGGGAAACGAGCTTGAACTCGGCGCCGGTGGTGTCGGCCGCGTGGGCCAGGCGCCCGTACGGCGTGTCCTCCGCGGGACGGATGATCGAACCGCCGAGGTCGACGATCTGCGCGAGCGTCTTGTCGGTGTCCTCGGCGCCGAAGTACACCGACCAACCCGAGTGGTGCTCGGGCCCGAACGGTGCGGCATCCATGATGCCGGCGAGTTGTTCCTCACCCTCGCCGAGCGTGGTGTAACGGAACTCGGGAACGTCGCTCGCGACGTGCGTCTGCCATCCGAAGACATCGCGGTAGAACGCGACCGACGCGTCGTAGCGGTGCGTGTGCAACTCGAACCACGACGGCGCGTTCGCCTCGTCGATCGTGCCGAATCCCTTGTGCGTGCCGGGCTGCCACAGGCCGATGCGCGAACCACCCGGGTCGCTCACGACACCCATCGTGCCGAGATCGGCCACGGGCATCGCGGGAACGGATACGTCGCTGCCCTGCTTCGCCGCCGTGTTCACGGTCGCCTCGGCATTCTCGACGGCGAGGTACACCGACCACGAGTCGGTCGCTTCCGTGGAGCCGTCGTTACGCATCCCACCCGCGATCGGGCGGTCGTTGTAGTGGAAGTTGAAGTAACCGCCGAACTCCGGGTTCGGTTCCTCGGCCGTCCACCGGAAAAGCTCGGCGTAAAAGGCGCGGCTCTTGTCGGGATCGGAAGTGAAGAGATCGATCCAACACGGTGCACCCACGGGGGCTACGTCACGTTGCGGCACGGCAGGCTCCTTCGAAAACGAGGCGTTCCTTGGTTTGTACGGTAGGACGCCTGCGGGCGCCGGAAGTCATCGGTCGTCGGACAACTCTCCGCAAAATTGAGCTGACGGTCCGTCAGGTCGAACCGGGGATCGCGAGCCCCGACTCATAGGCGACCATCACGAGCTGGGCGCGGTCGCGGGCATAGAGCTTCGTGAGGAGGCGACTGACGTGGGTCTTGGCGGTCGCGTGTGACATGAACAGCTCCTCGCCGATCTCCGCATTCGACAAGCCGCGCGCGACCGCGAGGAGAACTTCGCGCTCGCGGTCGGTGAGTGAGTCGAGGCCCGGTTGTTCGACGACGGTCGAGTTGGGCGTCTGCGCGAACTGTTCGATCAGCCGCCGGGTGACCTTGGGCGCGAGCAAGGCGTCGCCTTCGGCGAGCACACGCACGGCGGTCAGCAGCTCTTCGGGCAACGTGTCCTTCAAGAGGAAGCCGCTCGCGCCGGCGCGCAACGCTTCGAAGACGTACTCGTCGAGGTCGAAGGTAGTGAGGATGAGGACGCGCGTCGCCTCGGTGCTCTCGTCGCCGGTGATCTGGCGGGTGGCTTCGAGGCCGTCCATCTCCGGCATGCGGATGTCCATGAGGAACACGTCGGGGCGAGCCCGGCGCGCGAGGTCGACCGCCTCCCGCCCGTTCGAAGCCTCGCCGACGACCTCGATGTCGGGGGCCGACCGCAAGAGCACCGCGAAACCGCTGCGCACAAGTGCCTGGTCGTCGGCAACCGCGACACTGATCACGGCGCTGCTCACGACGCTGCTCCGCGATGCGTCACTCAGGTGCCCCGTACGGAAGCGTCGCAGCCACGCGGAAACCGCCGCCGGTGCGGGGTCCGGCTTCGAACGAACCGCCGTAGACGCCGACCCGTTCGCGCATCCCCATGAGACCGTGGCCGCCGTCCGGCGCGTTGCCGTTGATGCCGCGGCCGTCGTCGGTGACCTCGATGCACAGCACCGCGGGTTCATAGCGGAGCACGACCGCGGCACTCGCCCTGCCCGCATGCTTCAACACGTTGGTCAGCGCTTCTTGCACGATCCGGTACGCGGTGAACTCGACGCCGGGTGGTAGCTCCGCATGCGTTTCGCCCTCGGCGCGCACGTCGACCTCGAGGCCCGCGGCGCGCACGTCGTGCACGAGCCGATCGACGTCGGCCAGCGTCGGCGCGGGCGCATAGTCGGCGTCGGAATCGGCGCGCAGCACGCCGAGCATGCGCCGGATCTCGGTGAGCGTCGACCGGCTGGTGTGCGAGATGGCCTCGAGCGACTTTTTTGCTTCGGCGGGATCCGTCTCGATCACGTGCGCTCCGACCCCGGCCTGCACGGCGATCACGCCCATCGAGTGCGCGACGACGTCGTGCAGTTCCTGCGCGATGCGAAGTCGCTCGTCGGCGACCGCGCGCTTCGACTCCTCGTCGCGCTCGCGTTCGAGTGCGCTCGCCCGCTCTTCGAGCTGGCGGGTGTAGAGCCGGCGATTGCGAACGGTCGTCCCGAACAGGTACGCGGCGGCGAAGACGGCAAGGTTCGACACGAGTCCTGCGGTGTCGAGGTCGGGGGCGACGAAGCGAGCGATCACGAGCGCGATCGCGATCCACGCGGCGCCGGCCGCCCGGGCCCGCCGCGCTGCGTACGCGCCGAGCGAGTACGTGCCGATGAGGAGCGTCTGCGGCACGATCGCGGTCTGGTAGTTCAGCCCGGCCACGAAGAGGACGGCGACGCTCGAGATGACGAGCGATGTGAACGGTGTCCGCCGCCGGAAATACAACGGCACGACCGCGAGGATCACGAGGACCACGCCGACCACGCTCGGGCCTTCGAACGTGAAGCCGGTCCCGCTCGTGACCCAGAGCGACGGCATCGAAACGGCGAGGGCCGCGGCGGTGAGGAGTGCGTCGAGGATCTTCGGATCGATCCGGCGCGCGCGGCGGCCGAGTTCGCTCAGACGTACCGAGAGAGGCGGTCGTTCCACCTGATCAACGTACCGGTCCGGGCGTGAGCCGCCATCGGCCCGGAGGATGACGACCGCGTACATCCCGAGATGTACGTGCGCCGCGAATCGGTCCTCAGCGACCGCCTCACGGCCGACGCGTGAAGCGTCTGCGGGCCGACGCCCGAACGGCCTGGCGAGCGCATCGTGGTGACACCAGCCCGCCACGACGGGCACCCACCAAGGAGACCCGCTCATGGCCATCACACTCACCCGCAATCACGGCACCGAGACCGGGTACCGCGACGACGCCGTCGCGGCCCGGGCGGTCGACGCCACCAAAATCTACGGCCGTGGCGTCGCCGAAGTACGCGCCCTCGACGGTGTCACCGTCGACTTCGCGACGTCGCGCTTCACCGCGATCATGGGCCCGTCGGGCTCGGGGAAGTCGACGCTCATGCACACGCTCGCGGGTCTCGACTCGCTCACGAGCGGTTCCGTCTGGATCGGCGACGTCGAGCTCGGGCGCCTCAACGACAAGAAGCTCACACAACTCCGGCGGGACCACGTCGGATTCATCTTCCAGTCGTTCAACCTGCTGCCGACGCTCACGGCGATCGAGAACATCACGCTGCCGATGAAGCTCGCCGGCCGCAAGCCCGACAAGGAATGGCTCGACACCGTCGTCGACACCGTCGGGCTGCGCGATCGGTTGCGCCATCGACCGTCGGAACTCTCCGGCGGACAGCAACAGCGGGTCGCGGTCGCGCGTGCGCTCGCGAGCGAGCCGCACATCGTGTTCGCCGACGAACCGACGGGCAACCTCGACTCGCGCACCGGTGCGGAGATCCTCGCGTTCATGCGTCAGGCCGTGCGCGAGCTCGGTCAGACCATCGTGATGGTCACGCACGACCCGGTCGCCGCGTCGTACGCCGACCGGGCCGTCTTCCTCGCCGACGGCCACATCGTCGACGAGATCGACGACCCGACTGCAGACCGTGTCTTCGACCGCATCCGCACGCTGGGAGAAGTGTGATGTTCTCACTCACCATCAAGTCCATCCGTGCCAATCCGGCCCGGTTCCTGCTCACCGGCGTCGCCATCATCCTCGGCGTCGCGTTCATGGCCGGAACCCTCGTCCTGACCGACACCATCAAGCAGTCGTACAACAGCATCACCGCCAACGTCTACAAGTCGACCGACGCAGTGGTGCGGTCGTCACGACACATCGAGGCATCCAACAACGGTCTCGAGCAGCGCG
>JAUZEI010000319.1 GCA_030839105.1 Actinomycetota bacterium | reverse complement strand
CATCCTCGTGCTGTTCGGCGGCTCACAGCTTCCGAAGCTCGCGCGTGGTCTCGGCTCGGCGCAGAAGGAATTCAAGAAGGGTCTCGAAGAGGGTCACTCCGACGAGGATGACTCGAAGAAATCCGAGAAGTCCAAGTCCGACTGACCGCTCGGCCCACGCCGCGCGTACAGCCCGACCGCCGACCCTCTATTTCGCCTTCCACCCGGGCGGCGGCGGATCTGCGCGTTTCGCGCCTGCGCCGAACAGCCTCGGGATCTCGCGCAGGTAGTCGTCGGCGGTGAAGCCACGACCCTCGGCGTGCGCGGTATCGCGCACCGACCACGTCTCGATGTGCTCCACGGTGCCGCCGCGTACCTGAAACGTCTGGCCCGAGATCCAACCCGCTTCCGGTGACGCCAGGTACGCGCCGAACTCGCCGACGTGCACCGGGTCGCGCGGGTCGAACCCGGCGGCTTCCCCGGCTTCGTTGCCACCTCTCGCCATGCGCCAGCCGATCTGCGCAAGGCGCGTGTTCGCCCCGGGCATGATCGTGTTCGCCGTCACCCCGTAGGGCGCCATCTCGGTGGCGAGCGCCTCGGTGAAGGCCTGGATGCCGGCCTTCGCCGCGACGTAGTTCGACTGCCCCGCGCCGCCGTACACGAGCAGGCCGGTCGCGGTGTTGATCAGGCGGCCGTACGTCGTCCCGTGCTGCTTGGCCTGCGCGCGCCAGTACGCGCACGCGGGACGGCTCACGACGAAGGTTCCCCGCAAGTGCACGCGGATGACGTCGTCCCATTCGTCGTCGCTCAGATTGAACACCATGCGCGGACGTCCGAATCCGGCATTGTTGATGACTGTGTCGAGGCGGCCCCAACTGTCGAGCGCGCGTGCGACGAGCGCGTCACCGACCGCCGGGTCGCCGACATCCCCGCGGTGCGCGACGGCCTCGCCACCCGCTCCCACGATCTCGGCCACGACGTCGGCCGCCGGGTCCTCGTCGGTCGGGGCGCCGTCGGTCGCGACGCCGGCGTCGTTCACCACCACGCGCGCGCCGTACGCCGCGAGCCGGCGCGCGTACGCGCGGCCGATGCCGCGACCCGCGCCCGTCACGATCGCGACCCGTTCCCGTAGATCGATCACCCGCCGTCCTTCCCGGACCGGTTACCGCTCCGCCCCGAAGCCGGAGGCCCGGTCGTCTCGGCGGTTGCCGATCGGGGCCGCCGGCGTACCCGAGCGGGCGGCGGCCGGACGATCGTAGGCCGGACGGCTCGAGCCCCACCGGTACACTCCTTCCTCCTTATGCAGAGCACCGTCGAGCCCGTCGAGATCGAAGAGGAAAACGCCGCGCCCGACGACAGCCCGGCGGGTGTCGCGAGCCGGGTGAAGCTGCACGTCACGGTGCCCGCGCCGGAGTTCGAGCGTGCGATCGACGCAGCCTTCCGCAAGCTGGCGCGCGAGGTCCGCATCCCGGGCTTTCGTCCCGGCAAGGCCCCGCGCCGACTGCTCGAAGCGCGGCTCGGCAGCGACATCGCACGCGAGCAGGCGCTGCAGGATGCGTTGCCCGAGTACTACGTCGAGGCCGTCAACGAGCACGACGTCGACGTCATCGCGCCGCCCGAGATCGAGATCACCGCGGGTCAGGCCGACGGCGACGTCGAATTCGACGCGGTCGTCGAGATCCGTCCGCAGGTGAAGCTGGTCGGCTACGACGAGTTACGCGTCGAACTACCGTTCCAACCCGTCACCGACGACGACGTCGACAAGCAGATCGACGCGCTGCGCGAGCGATTCGCCGATCTCGCCGACTCCGATTTTCCGCTCATCGACGACGCGTACGCGACGATCGACGTCGCGGGAACGATCGACGGAGAAGCCGTCGAAGGACTCACCGCGACCGACTTCTTGTACCGCGTGGGTTCGGGCATGGTCGTCGACGAGCTCGATGATCAGCTGCGCGGAACCAAACCCGGCGCCATCCTCGAATTCACCGCCACGCTGCCCGAGCGCTTCGGCGAGTTCGCGGGCCGAGAGGGCAAGTTCCGCGTGATGGTCAAGGAGGTCAAGCAGAAAGTGCTGCCCGACCTCGACGACGAGTGGGTGCAGGAAGCGAGCGAGTTCCAAACGGTCGACGAGCTCCGCGCCGACATCCGCGCCCGCGTCGAGACCATGCAGCGCTTGCAGGCGCAACGAGCCCTGCGCGACAAGGTCCTCGAAGCCGCCGCCGATCTCGTACCGATCGAAGCACCGCCCACGCTCATCGACGGCGAGACGCGCCGGCGCGTCGAGGATCTCGCGCACCGCCTTTCGCATCAGGGTGCGAGCCTCGAGCAGTACCTCGAGATGACGGGTCAGGAACCGCAGGCCTTCATCGAAGAGATCCGGGTGGGCGCCGCCCGTGCGGTGCTCGCCGACCTCGCGTTGCGCGCCGTCGTGGCCGAAGAAGGCATCAGCGCCACCGACGAAGAAGTCGACGCCGAGGTCGAGCAACTGGCCGTGCGCTCCGAGCAGAAGCCCGCCAAGGTACGGCGCGAGCTCGAACGGAGCGGTGCGCTGGAGGCGGTACGCTCTGATGTCGCACGAGGAAAGGCCCTCGAGTTCCTCGTCGAACACGCGACCGTGGTCGACGAGGACGGCAACGAGATCGATCTCACCCTCGCCGAAGGTGAGCTGAACGACATCACCCACGACCACCCGCACGATCACGATCACCCGCACGATCACGATCACGATCATGCGCACGAGCACGAACCAGCCCGCACCGAAGAGGAACAGAAGGAGTCCGAGGCGTGAGTATCCGCAACGAATACGTCCCGGTGCCGCGATTCATCCAAGACACCCCGCGGGGCCGGATGGAATGGGACCCGTACTCGAGACTCGCGAACGACCGCAT
>JAUZEI010000281.1 GCA_030839105.1 Actinomycetota bacterium | reverse complement strand
TCACCACCTGGCCGTGCGCGATGTACACACCGGGACGCATCACGACCGGATCACCGATGCAGATCTGGGCGATCATCATTGCGAGCCGGTGCGCGATGCGGGGGAGCACCGGCACGCCGAGCGCCTGCAGCCGGGCCTTGGCGCGGTACAGGGCCTGTGCGAGGAACGCGTCACTGACCCACGCCAGTCTCACCGCTTGCAGCAGCGCGTCCTTCCGACCCCTGAACTCCGATCGCTCGGAGCGCATCGCGGCCGTGATCCTCGCGTCCGCGATGACGGCTTCGATGAAGTGCGGATGGCGCGCGCGGATCTGGGCCCGGAGGTCCTGCGGAGCCGAACGCGGCGGTTCCGCTTTCGTCGCGTCGGGCTTCGCGGCCGCGGCGTGATCGGCGGCGGGCGAGGCTTCGTCCTGCGACCTCTCCGCGGCTGCGCCGCTCGGCGGATTGGCGACCGTTGCGCGAGTTGCAGGAGCGGGCGGTCGCGACTTGCGCTCACGAACGAGCTCGTGCGCGAACTCGCAGAGCTCGACGTCGAAGGCATTGTCGGCCGCGATGCGTTTGCGAAGGGAGGCGGGAACATCCCAACCCTCCGAGCTCTCGTTCGCGCGAGCCTTGGTGTTCAAGCCCTCCGGCCACCAGCCGTACCGATGCCGGAGCTCCTCGATGAACTCGGTGTATTGCTCGCTGAACCCAATGACATCGACCGTGGCGAGTTGCCGCTTCGCCACCTCGAGTCGGGGCGCGTCGACCGTCGACGCCTGGGCCGGCGCGATCGCACGTTCGCGATCGATCTCCTCGAGCTCGACTCCCTCGCGCTGGGGTCCGAAGCCGAGCAGCGCGGCGGTCTCCCAGTAGCTCATTCCGCTGCCGAACGCCTCCGGCTCGTCGGCGCGCGTGATGGAAAACATGCGGGTCTGGTGGTTCTCGACGAAATGCGCAAAGACGAACGGATCTTCGTAGATCTCCTCGAGCGGATAGGTCTTGTACCGGCGTGACAATCGCTTCATGTGCTTGAGCACGGAAATCGTGCGGTCGACCGGATTGCGCAAGATCGTCAGCGTCACGAGGTCGAGATCCAGGAGTTGTGACGCGATGTACGGGTAGTGCCCGGTGTAGATGCGGATCGCGTCCCGTCGCTCGGGCGAGAGCCGGAGCAAGCGCGAGATGCTGACATAGGCAGCCATGTCGGTGCCGTCGCGTCGGTCGAGGCCCTCGCTCGGGTACACCTCGCTCGGATCGAACTGCCTCCGCAGTTGGAACGCGAATGACGTACCCGCCGTCTTCATGAGATGGATGAAGAAGAAGCGGAGCGGTTCCTCGTGCGGCTCGCGCATCATCTCACCGTCGCGCCGTGCGGCATCGACTGTCTCATCCATGCGTCACGCCTCCATTGGAACACTTCATTGCTCTCGACTGCCATCTCGGGGAATGATCCGGGCCGGGACGCCGATCGCCGTCGCATGAGCCGGGACATCGGTCACGACGACCGAATTCGCGCCTATTCGGGCATCACGATGCACCGTGACATTTCCGAGAATCTTGGCACCGGTGCCGATCCGGACATCCTGCTCGATCGTCGGTCCACGATAGTTGCCGCTGCCGCCGCGCAGACCGATCGTCACCCACGGATGGATCACGACGCCGCTGTGGATCTCGACGAAGCCGTCGATGACGACCTGACCGTGCCCCAGGTGCACGCCGGGCTGCATGACGACTGTCTTCCCGATGCACACCTGCGCGGTGATCATCGCCAACCGGTGGGCCAGCCGCGGGAGAACCGGAACACCCAACGCGCCGAGGCGAGCCTGCGCCCGGTAGAGCGCCAACGCGAGGAACGCGTCGCTCTCCCACATCAGACGTAACGCGTGTAACAAGGCGTGGGGACGATTGCGGAACGTCGCGAGCTCTCCACGAGCGGTTGCCGCGAACTTCGCGTCGGCGAGCAGAGCCGGAAAGAATCGGGGCTGTCGCGCTCCGGTCTCGGCGAGCATGGCGTTCCAATAGGGTTGCCCCTTCTTACCGCGCACAGTCACTCCACACGCTCGCGCACGCGAGCTACTCCGAGTCCAGGAAAGCTATTTCCCGCAGCCCTACCTGGGCCACTCGAACCGCCGGTTCCGACCTCGCCGACAGCCCCTCACCATGGGGTATCGGCGGCAGGCGCGGTACGCTGATGGATACCTCGTGCACGGGAGAAAAGTGCTTACCTCACTTCGGCGAAACCGGACAGCCCGCGTCACCTCCAAAGCGCTGAACGAGGCGGAAACGCTGGCGCGCAATGGCCGCCGCCTCGACGCCATCGAGATGCTCAGCGCCGCGAACCGAGCGTCTCGCAGCAACGACATCGAAGAGCAACTCGTGCGGCTCCGCTACGACGCGTTCGCGGAACTACCGGCGCGCCCCGGCCTCGACTCGTGGCCCCCGCCCGCGCCCGACGACCTCTTTCCGGACGCGCAATTCGCCGAGGTAGATGCGCGCGACTTTTCGACCGAGGCCTTGCGGAGCGGGATCCTCGGCCACGGTTGCCTCGCGGTGCGGGGCCTCATCCCGCCGGCGCGGGTGGTCGAGCTGACCGAGTCCGTCGAAGCAGCAATGAACGCGTGCGAGCAGTGGGAGAGCAGCGACCATTCGGTCGAGGCCGCGCCCTGGTTCGTACCCTTCGGTCGCGACAATCCGTCGATCAGCGCGGTGCGGAAGTGGGTGACCGGTGGCGGGGGAGTCTGGACGGTCGACTCGCCGCGCGCGATGTTCGACGTGCTCGAGGCGTTCGGTGAGATCGGCCTCGATGGTCCGCTCACCGGCTATCTCGGCGAGCGCCCCGCGTTGTCGGTGAAGAAGTGGACCCTGCGGCGCGTTCCGGTGTCGTCGGGGACGAACTGGC
>JAUZEI010000274.1 GCA_030839105.1 Actinomycetota bacterium | reverse complement strand
CGCTTGATGACGGCGACCTGCAGAGGTGGCATCGCGGCGAGACGGGATGCGAGGGCGCCGACCTCGGCGACCAGTTGATCGTGCGCGACGACGCGATTCACGAGTCCGATGCGCTCGGCCTCCTTTGCGTCGACGATCTCGGCGAGGAGCGCGAGTTCCTTGGCGCGATGCAGACCGACGAGCCGCGGCAACAACCACGATCCTCCGAAATCGAGCGCGAGGCCACGCCGAGCGAAGATCTCGGTGAAGCGGGCCCGATCCGACGCGACGATGAGGTCGCAGCCCAGAGCGAGGTTGCAGCCTGCGCCCGCGGCGACACCATTGACCGCCGCGATCGTGGGCAGAGGAAGCTCGTGGAGGCGAAGCGCGGCGCGTCCGACGATGCGCATCGATGCGACCGAAGCACCCGCGCCGCTCGGCGCGTCGCCCTCCGCGGCCGAGGTGAGATCTGCGCCCGAGCAGAAGGCGTCACCGGATCCGGTGATCACGAGCACCCGATCGTCGCGCCGGGTCGCGAGGTCGTCGAAGATCTCGACGAGTCCTTGCCACATCTCACCGGTGATCGCGTTCTTGCGCTGCGGCCGGTCGATCGTAAGCGTCACGATCCCGTCGTTCCGATCGACGAGCAAGCCGTCCACGGTTCCTACCGCCCTCATGTGTCGCCCAGTGAACAGCCGGGTCCGGCCGCGGCGATACCGTAACCGTGGCATGGGTACGCACGACTGGACCGATTTCGATGGCGGCGTGGACGACGGTGTCGACGTTCGGCACGTACAGCCGTACGAAGCCGTGAAGCCGTACCGCTGCCCGGGGTGCGACCACGAGATCAGGGTCGGTGAGGGTCACGAGGTCGTCGTCCCCCGCGACCGTCCCGAGGACCGGCGCCACTGGCACAGCGGTTGCTGGCATCGTGCCGCCCGTCAGAAGGGCGTCGCGCGTACGCACACCTCTCGGTCGCGTCCCCGCCGCGGTTGAGCTCGCACCCTACGTATCGCTCTAGAACGCGGCTTCCAGCACGTCGACGGTCCACGCGCCGCGGCCGTCGGGTGTGACCGACGCGACGTCGAAGCGGAGGACGTCGGCGCGCGAGGGGTTGTCGGCGAGCCACCGGACCGCCAGCTTGCGCAGCCGCACCTGCTTGCGCATCGTCACCGCTTCGGCCGGCAATCCGAAACCGTCGCCCCGACGCGTCTTCACCTCGCAGAACACGATCGTCGCGTCGCGCCGGGCGACGAGATCGATCTCGCCCTCGCGCACGCGCCAGTTGCGCGCCAGCACCGAGTAGCCGCCGCCGGCGTACCAGAGTGCGACCGCATCCTCGCCCGCGGTGCCGAGCACGCGCCGGGGATCCGTCAGAGATCCTTGCCGGGAAGCTCCTCGATGTTCACGTCCTTGAACGTGACGACGTGTACATCGGCCACGAAGCGCGTCGGCCGGTACATGTCCCAGACCCAGGCATCGCGCAGCTGCAACTCGAAGTACGTGCGCCCGTTCTCTTGCTTGGCGTCGAGCTTGACATCGTTCGCGAGGTAGAAGCGGCGCTCGGTCTCGACGACGTATTGGAACATCGGCAGCACGTCGCGGTACTCGCGGTACAGCTGCAGCTCGATCTCGGTCTCGTAGCGTTCGAGGTCTTCGGCGCTCATCGGGGCCAGTGTACGACTGGCGTGCGCCGGACTCGACGCCCTCGAAAGGGCAGATCAGATCGGGTCAGAACCGCTTTTCCTTGATCTTTGCGGCCTTTCCGATCCGATCGCGCAAGTAGTAGAGCTTCGCCCGCCGAACGTCACCGCGGGTGAGTACCTCGATGCGGGCGATGATGGGCGAATGCACCGGAAAGGTGCGCTCCACTCCGACCCCGAAGCTGATCTTGCGGACGGAGAAGGTCTCTCGCACGCCGCCGCCCTGGCGCCGGATGACGGCACCCTGGAACACCTGGACGCGCTCGCGGTTGCCTTCGACCACCCGCACGTGCACCTTCAGGGTGTCGCCGGGACCGAAGTCGGGGATGTCGTCGCGCAGACCGGCGCGGTCGACGAGGTCAGTGCGGTGCATGAGAGGCTCCCGTGAAGCGCGCGCCCGAGCGAGCGCGACCAGAGATGCTAGCGGGACGGCGGCGCGGCGGGGAACTCCTCGTCGGGAACCTCCGCTTCCGGGAACTCCGCGAGGAGCGCGCGCTCGGCCGGCCCGAGCGGCTCCGGCACCAGATCGGGACGGCGGGCCAGGGTGCGGCGCAACGCCTGCGCCGCCCGCCAGCGCGCGATGCGCCCGTGATCCCCCGACCGCAGGACATCGGGGACGACCCAACCGCGGAAATCCGCGGGGCGCGTGTACTGCGGATACTCGAGCCGGTCCCCGGTGAACGACTCCTCCGTCGCCGACGCGTCGTTCCCCATCACGCCTGGCATGAGTCGTGCCACCGCCTCGATGACCACGAGCGCGGCGCCCTCGCCCCCGGACAGGACGAAGTCACCCACCGAGAGCTCAGCGTCGCAGAGATGATCCGCCACCCGCTGATCCACTCCTTCGTAGCGGCCGCAAATCAGTGAGAAGCCGGGTCGCGCTGCGAGCTCGCGCGCCAGGGCCTGATCGAACCGCCGGCCACTCGCCGACAACAGGAACAACGGCCGGGACGGTTGCACGGCTTCGACCGCCGCGAAGATCGGCGCCGGAGTCATCACCATTCCCGCCCCGCCCCCGAAGGGCTCGTCGTCGACGCTGCGGTGGCGGTCAGACGTGAAGGCGCGGGGGTCGTGCAGGCGTACGTCGAGCACACCTGCCGCCCGGGCGCGCCCGAGGAGGGACACGTTCAGCGGCGGATCGAGATACTCGGGAAAGATCGAGAAGACGTCGATGCG
>JAUZEI010000212.1 GCA_030839105.1 Actinomycetota bacterium | reverse complement strand
ACACCGCCGCCGACACGGAAGCCGCCCGACACCATCGCGGTCCCGATCGGCCCGACGACCATTCCAGTGGTTCCGACGAGTCTCCCGATCGGGTAGCTGCATGACTCCTTCTTCGTTCTCTTCGTCGAGCCCCGGCCCGGGCGCGGGCCGCACACGTGCCCGACTCGCGGGTATCGCGGCGATGTCCATCGCCGCATTTGTCGTCGGCGTCGTTGCTGCGCCCGCGGCCTCGGCGCTCGCACCGGCCGCACCGGCGCAGCCCTCCGTCGTCGCGGGGGACGCCATGGTCACCGTGTCGTTCCTGGCGCCGTTCGACGGCGGGAGTCCGATCACCTCGTACTCGGCGTCGTGCGCGTCGTCGGACGGCGGTGTGGCGGGGCTCGCTTCGGGCGCGGCGCCGCCGATCGCGGTGGGCTCGTTGTCGAACGGGAAGTCGTACACGTGCACCGTGACCGCGACGAACGTCGACGGGCCGAGCCTCGCGTCGCCCGCTTCAGCCGCGGTGATTCCGAGCGGCCTGCCGGACGCGCCGCCTCCGCCGACATCGGTTGCGGGCGACGGGCGGATCACGGTCTCGTTCGTCGCACCATTCGACGGGGGCAGCGCGCTCACGGGGTTCGGTGTGTCGTGTGTGTCGGCGAACGGCGGTGTGCCCGGGTTGGCTTCGGGCGCCGGTTCACCGATCGCAGTGGTTGGCCTGTCGAACGGCAAGTCGTACACGTGCCAGGTCTCGGCGAAGAACACGAACGGACCGGGCCCGGCGTCGGCGCCTTCGCCCGCGGTCGTTCCCAACGCCGTCCCTTCCGCCCCGGCCAGGCCGGGCGTGGTCGGCGGAAACGGACAGGTGAAGGTGTCGTTCAGCGCACCGTTCAATGGCGGTCGCCCGATCACCCGCTACACCGCGACGTGCCGGTCGAGCGATGGCGGACGTTCGGCAAGTGCAAGTGGGTCCGGGTCACCGTTGAACGTGAGCGGCCTTACGAACGACCGGAACTACACCTGCGATGTGTTCGCGCGGAACGCGAATGGCGCCGGGCCTCGCTCGGCCCCGTCGGCTCGCGTCGTGCCCGTCGATCCGGCCTCGGTACGCGCCCGCGCCGCGCGCGGCTTCCGTTTGTTCGCCGGTGACGGCGGCGTCTTCACGTTCGGCAATGTCGCCAACTTCGGCAGCGCCGCCGGAATATCGGCCCATCTTGTTGTCGGGATGGCGTCAACTCGTGACGATGCCGGCTACTGGCTCGTCGCGACGGACGGCGGCATCTTCAGCTTCGGGAACGCGCGCTTCTACGGTTCGACGGGCGCGATCCGACTCAACCAGCCTGTGGTCGGAATGGCCCCGACGCCGACCGGCAAGGGCTATTGGCTCGTCGCTTCCGACGGCGGCATCTTCAGTTACGGCGACGCGAGCTTCTTCGGATCGACGGGCGCGATCCGGTTGAACCAACCCATCGTCGGGATGTCCACGACGCCGACCGGGAGGGGCTATTGGCTTGTCGCTTCCGACGGCGGCATCTTCAGTTTCGGTGACGCACGCTTCCGCGGCTCTGCTGCGAATGTCGCGCGGTCGCGTATCGCGGGCATGGCCACGACGGCCGGAGGCGGTGGATACTGGGTCGCCGCTGCGGACGGATCGGTATACGCGTTCGGTGACGCGCCGCATCTCGGTGGCGCTCCGGCCTCGAGACTCCGCCTCGAGGTACGCGGCATCGCGAGCACCTTGAGCGGGAAGGGCTACTGGCTCGCGGCGGGCGATGGCGGCATCTTCACCTTCGGCGACGCCCCGTACTTCGGTTGGCCAGGACCCCTCGTGCTCGCGCAGACGATCCGCGGCGTCAGTCGGTAGCGATCCGCGCGGGTAGCTCTACTTCGCCCTTCGCCACCCGTTTCACCTGCGATTTGAGGTTTTGCAGACGTTGCCTGAGTAGCAACTGGTCCGCGGAACCGCCCTCGGCGGCGGTTGGGACTCAAGGGGCGACCAATGACAGGGCGGACCAGGCGCTGGGCGCGGCATTCTCTGACGCGGCTGATCGCGGTCGTATCGACGGTGGCGATCATCGTCGGCATTGCGGCGATACCCGCGTACGCCAGCGTGCAGCTGACGGTGAACACGCCATCCCAGTCATTCTCGCCGAACGGTGACGGGCAGGACGATGCGATCAGCGTCGAGTACTGCCTCTCGGAGGGCGCAAATCTCGACATCGTCGTGAAGGACAACGCGCTCACACCGGTCCGCACGCTCGAATCGGGCGTCTCCCACAGCGCTGGGTGTACGAGCGTCACGTGGAACGGCAAGAACGCCGGCGGCGCAGTCGTCGCCGACGCGCCGTACTCGGTGACCTTCCACGCGACGAGTGCGACCGGTATCGACGACGCGACGTTCACAACCCGGATCGACACGCGGACGCCCGGCGTCCTCACTACGCCCCACCCGGGGGCGACGCTTTCGGGAACGCAGGCGTTCGTATTCACGCCGACCGCGGGCTTCTCGGGTATCACCAACGTGTCGGTCGACTGCATCGGCCAGTCGGATACGCCGGCCGGGAACGGGACCTTCACTGCAAGTGGTGACACGTCGGTCTGCCCGGAGGGACCGAACTCCGTCGCGGCGCACGTGTCGTTCACCGATGGCCTCGGCGCGGCGCATTCCTGGAGCTCGCCGAGCCTCACGGTGACGGTGAGCAACCCGGTGCACGCCGAGGTTGCGGGCGACGTGACGCCGCGGTCCTTCTCACCGAACGGTGACGGCCAGGAAGATTCGGTCACCGTCTGGTATTGCGTGTCGCGCGACTCGACGGTAACTGCGGTCGTCAGGAACGCCGCGAACGTCGTCGTTCGTACACTCCAATCGAATGCCTCGGTCAGCGGCGCGCCGTTTCCGGTGGGTGACTGCCGGTCGTTCAGCAACTCCTCCGCGACCGTGACCTGGGACGGGAAGAACGACGCGAACGCCGCGCTAGCGAACGGCAATTACTCGATCC
>JAUZEI010000235.1 GCA_030839105.1 Actinomycetota bacterium | reverse complement strand
GCCGAGCGCGTTCACGACCGCGAGCGCCCCGACCCCGAACCCGTCGATCGTCGTGACGGCGCATCCCACTCCTCCCGGAACCGCGCCGTCGCGCCCGCGCCACTTCCCGACGGTGGCGCCCGCGCCGGCGCCGACCCGCCCCGTCTCCAGATCGCGGGCGCCGGCCGCAGCCGCCGCGAGCGCGGCCGCGTAACCGTCGTCGGGACCCGGCGGCGGACCGGACGCCTCCGGGAGGTCGAAGATGCACGCGGTCGGCACGATGGGAACCGGCCCGGTCGCGGTCGGGAAGCCCTGGCCCCGCTCCGCGAGAAAACGCATGACGCCATCGGCGGCCGCCAGTCCGAACGCGGAGCCGCCCGCGAACGTGATCGCGTCCACGCGCGCGACCGTTCGGACCGGGTCGAGCAGGTCCATTTCGCGCGTCGCCGGTGCACCACCGCGCACCTCGCCCGAACCGACCGAGCCGGCCGGGAACAGCATCACCGTGACACCGGTGCCGTCGCGAGTGACGTGACCGACGCGCACTCCGGCGATCACCAACCGCACACTCAGCCGCTCGGGTCGATGCGGGCGCCTTGCACCTTGCGCGCGAAGTCGACGATCAGTCGGTCGAGCTCGTCGGTCTGTTCGAGCATGAGCATGTGACCGCCGCCACTCATCAGCTCGAGGCGCGCCCCGGGAATCAGCTTCGCCATGCGACGAGCCTCGGCCGGCGGGGTCAACACGTCGTTGGTGCCGCCGATGACGATTGTGGGGATGCGAACGTTCGGCAGCGCGTGCGTGAGATCCATGCCGACGAGTACGCGGGGCGCCTCGAGCCGGGTCTCGGGCGGGCATTCCTTCATCATCTTGCGCACGAGCTCGACGTGCGACGGGCGCGGGTTCTTGCCGAAGCCGAGCCGGGCGGCGAGGAATCCCAGGTTCGGCGAGTCCCACAGCCACTGTGAATCAGGCGCGTGCTTCATCAGCTTCTCGAGCCGCGCCTTCGTGCGAGTCGACTGCGACCCGAAGGGCGTATGTGCGAGCGTCGAGAGCAACACAATACCCGCGACCCGTTCCGCGGCGACCTCCGGGAACTGTGTCACGAACGACTGCACCGCGACGCCGCCCATCGAGTGCCCGACGAGCACGGCGTCGCGCAGGTCGAGTCGTTCGAGCACGGTCTTGAGGTCACGACCGAGGTTGTCGAGCGAGTGACCTTCTTCGCCGAGCACCGACTGCCCGTGGCCGCGGTGGTCGAACGCGATCGCCCGAAAGCCCTCCTTCGGCAACGTCTCGAGCTGATGAAACCACGTGCGCACCGAAAGCGTGACGCCGTGCGAGAGCACGATCGGCGGATCGAGCTCGTTGCCGTTCTCGACGACGTAGATCGTCCCGCGGTCGTGGGTATCGAGCCGATGGTCGACGTACACCGGAGCTTCCAACACCCGGCGCGCGTCACCGTCGGGTGCGCGTCGCATACGACGCGCCAAGAGTCGAGGTGCGCCGTACGCGATCCCGGCGAGTCCTCCCAGCGCACCGACTGCTATCCCTGCTCGCTTCACGGCGCTCATACGTAACGCCTCGGAACACGCGGCCCGACGCCGCAGACAACCGTGTACACAATCGTGTCCATCTGCTCCGCCCACTCCTCGGCGCCGATCCGTTCTTCGCCTTGCCGTCCCAAGAGCACGACTTCGTCGCCGACTCCGACGCTCAGGTCGGCCACGTCGACCATCAGTTGGTCCATCGTCACGGTTCCCGCGATCGGTCGCCGTCGACCCGCGACCAACACCTCTCCACCCCGCTGGGCCAGTTCCCGGGGTACCCCGTCGGCATACCCGATCGGCACGGTCGCGACACGGGTGGTCGCCGCCGTCTCGTAGCGCAGGCCGTAAGACACGCGCGCGCCCGCCGGCAACGTCTGCGTGTACGAGACCCGCGCCTTGACTGCGAGCGCGGGGACCAGCTCGACCCGCCCGGCGAGCGCCGGCGACGGAGCAAGTCCGTAGATGCCGATGCCCGCGCGCACCATGTCGTAGCGCGCGTTCGGAGCTGCGATTGCGGCTGCGGTGTTGCACGCGTGCACGGTTCCAGTCGGCAGCTCCTGCGCGCGGAGGGCGCCGAGTACCTCCTCGAACAGGAGCCGCTGGGTCTCGGTGTACGCGTTCTCCGGTTCGTCGGCGACCGCGAAGTGCGTACAGACACCCGCGAGCACCAGCTCGGGACGGTCGACGACATGCGCGGCCAGCGCGACCGCATCGGCGGGATCGCAGCCGACCCGATGCATACCGGTGTCGACCTTCAGATGCACGGCGACGGGGTCGCGCGCACCGAGACTCAGCGCCGCCTTGGCCAGCGCATCGATACCGGTCGCCGTATATACGACGGGCGTGAGGCGATGCGCGACGACCGTCTCCGCGGCGGAGGGCACCGGCTCCGAAAGCACGAGTATCGGCGCGTCGATCCCCGCGTGGCGAAGCTGCACGCCTTCTTCGACGAGCGCGACCGCAAGGCATGCCGCCCCCGCGTCGATCGCGGCCTTGCTCACAGCGACCGCGCCGTGTCCGTAACCGTCGGCCTTCACGACCGCGCACACCGTCGCCGGCGCGACGAGCGCCCGCAGCGTGCGGACGTTGGCGCGCACCGCGTCGAGGTCGACCTCGGCCCACACCGGCCGGAGGGCATCCATATCAGGTCGTCCGCATATCAGGTCGTCCGCCGCCGACCCGTCACGTGGTCCGGGCGATGAATCGGACGACGTCGGCCCGGGCGACGATGCCCACGACCTTGTTGTCGGCGTCGACCACGGGAACGCTGTTCACGCCCCGGTCGTGCATCAGCGTCGCGACGTCCTCCAGGGTGTCGTCGGGCCGCACCGTCGGGGGATCGGTCTGCATCACGTCGCCGACGGTCGCACCGGCGATCTTCTTCAGCTCCTGCTCGAGGTGCTTCATCTCGCCGGGAAACGCCATACCGAGGCCGAGGAAGTTGATGAACGTCGGCACGTGCACGCGGGCCTCGGACGCGATGAGATCGTCGTCGCGCAGGATGCCCAGGAGCCGGCCGTTCTCGTCCACGACCGGGAGCGCGCCGACGTTCTTCTCTGCGAGCACGTCGGCCGCGTGTTCGACCTTCTCGTCGGCGCGCAACGTGACCACCGGCGTGGTCATCACGTCACGGACTTTCGTCGTACCCGGCATTCAACCCTCCCGGGAATCTCGTCCGGAGCGGAGAACGTCAAGCGTAGGGTGCAACGCTCCGATCAGGTCGGTTGCAATGAGCTCGTCCCCGGTTCCCGCCTCGGCCGCGGCCCGGCCGTGGACATGAGCCCCGGTCGCGGCCGCGTCGAACGGCGTCGCACCACCCGCGAGCAAGCCGCTGATCACTCCGGTCAGGACGTCACCGGTGCCGGCCGCGGCCAGGGCGGGCCCGTCGGTGCGGTTCACGACCGCGCGGCCCTCGGCGTCGGCAACGACCGTCCCCGGACCCTTCAACAGCACGATCGACTCGAGGCGCGCCGCGAGGTCGCGGGCGGAGGCCACCCGGTCGGGGCCGACGGGCGCGCCCGCCAGCCGCTCGAATTCACCTCCGTGCGGAGTGAGGATCGCGGCTGGGAACCCCGACGCGCGCCGCGCGTGCAACACGTCCGGATCGTGCGCAAGTGCATTCAGGCCGTCGGCATCGACGACGATCGGGATCGGGCACTCCGCCACGATGCGGCGTACCGCCTCCTGCGTGGCCTTGTCGCGCCCGAGTCCCGGACCGATCGCAAGCCCGC
The DNA here is from genome assembly GCA_030839105.1 of Actinomycetota bacterium. Classification (GTDB taxonomy): domain Bacteria; phylum Actinomycetota; class Acidimicrobiia; order IMCC26256; family PALSA-610; genus PALSA-610. The sequence continues at coordinate 3,546 of JAUZEI010000235.1, read as the reverse complement.
GAAAGCGGTGGACGCCGTCGAGCACTGCGGCCGCCGCGTCGGAGTCGAGGTTGCCATACGACGTCGCCGGCAGGGCGCGGATCACGAGCTCACTGCCGCTCGCACGATTCGCGGCGTCGATGCCGGGAACGCCACAGACGACCATGCCGGCACCGCTGCGCGCCGCCGCGTGTCCGGCGAGGAGCGGCGCGCCGGTCATCCCCGGCGAACCACCGATGACGAAGACCGCGGTCGACCACTTGTGCCCGTCGGCAGTTCGGCGCGGCAGCACGAGATCGGTGGGGTCGAGCACGTCCAACTGCGGGTGGCGCGGCAGGGAACCCACGTCGATGCCGATGTCGACGACGTGCACCTGTCCGGCCCGGCTGCGCCCGGGTTCGAACAAGACACCGGGCTTCAACGCGGCGAAGGTCAACGTCTCCTGCGCGCGCACGGCCTCGCCGCGGGCTTCACCGGTGAGACCGTCGACGCCCGACGGGATGTCGACGGCGAGCGTCGGGATCGAGGCGTCGGCAAACGCACGGGCGGTCGCGGCGCCCTCGCCGTCGAGCGCGCCACGGAATCCGGTCCCGAACATCGCGTCGACGGCGAGGTCGGCCCGTTGCAATGCGCGGTGCAGGTCGGTCCGGTCGATGCCGGCCGCCAATGCGAATTCGTCGACGCCCACACCGCGCGCTCGCAGATGGCGCGCGGCGACCACCCCGTCCGCGCCGTTGTTGCCCTTCCCGCACACGACCACAACCCGCCGTCCGTACGCGCCGCCGAGCATGCGCAGGGCGTGGCGCGCGACCGCCGCCCCGGCCCGTTCGACGAGGACCGCCTCCGCGGTTCCACCCGCGATTGCCCGGCGATCGGCATCGGCCATCTCCGCCGGGGTCAGAACGGGTTGCACGCCGGGTTCAGGCTCGCCAGGAATCGGCGAGTGTGACGACCGGCTCCGTCAAAAGATCGACGAAGTCGATCGTGCCCAGCACGTCGTCGCGCATGACCGGTTCGGTCTCCGTCACCTGGTCGGCGATCGCCTGGTAGCGATCGCGGTAACCCTCGAGCACCCGGCGCGCCGCGTCGCCCGCCAACCGCTCGTGGAACTGCACGTGCAACAGCGTGAGGCCGGTGGTCTGGTTGCCCTTCACCTCGGGCACGAAGATCATCGTCCGGCCGTCAGCGCGGCCGCGCACGACCGTGACCTCGCGTTCCGCCGCCGCGCGGTGCTTGCTACCGCGCAGCGCGGGGTTCGCGTCGGTGCGGGACGGGATGTCGCGCGCGATCCCCCCGCGGTCGACGACGTTGATCGTCTCGCCCTCGATGTTGTAGCGCGTCCAACCCTGGACCCGCTCCACCGACGGATCGAGGGCGACGAGTGTGCGCAGGGCGCGGTACGTGAGGCTGTCGCGCGGCGCTCCGGCTTCGAGCACCTGCTTGACGATCGGCACGAGCAGCAACGTCTCGTCGGAGCGCGAGATCCCTACCGTCACCGTCTTGGCCTGGTGCTTGATCGCGTCGATCGGGCGGGTGAGCTCCTCGATCGCCTTGGTGAGCGCACCGTTGAGGTCCTCCACGACGGTGCTCGGTGTCCCGACTTTCCCGAACTCGATCTGGTACGTGTCGAGTTGCTGCAGCCCGGTCGCGTACCGAAGCACCGACGCGAGCCGTACCGCGGTGGCGGCTTCCAGGCAACCGTCGTAGTTGCGTTGGCGCAGCTCGTCGAAGAACCTCGCCGCGTGCGGAGAGATCGCGGTGGCGAGCGCACCGAGCGGATCCTCGCCGTTGCGCACCGCGGCGAACGCCGTCTCGATGCAACCCCGCGCTTCGCGCAGAGGACGGGCCGACGCGTCGATGGCAAGCGCGGCCTCGTACCCGAACAGGTGGCCCGCCATCGTGCAGAGCACGAACGCGAGATCTGGGTGCGCGACCGGCACCGGGATGGTGTCGACCGCGGCCGAGAACCGGTTCTCGCCGTCGTCGACGATCGCGATCGGCGCGGCCTTGTGCGCGCGGTAGATCGCGATCTCCTTCGCGACATCGTCGGCGTTGGAACCGTGAAGGCCCGCCGCGCAAACGAGGATCAACGGCTCCGCCGACAGGTCGATGTGCTTCTTGTCTTCGGTGACGTCACATGCGATCGACTTGTAACAGAGCTCCGAGAGCTTGATGCGCACCTCGTGCGCGGCGACCGAGTTGGAGCCGTTCCCGACCACCGCCCACGAGCGCCGGCTCAACGCGTTGCGTTGCGCCGTCTCCGCGATCGACGCGCGCCGGCCCACGAGCTCGGCCATCGCGTCGGGTAACAGGCGCAAGGCGACGAGGCGTTCGTGGCGGTAGCGACGTCTTTCCGCGTCGTCGTCACTGAGCTCGGCCGCGATCGCGAATGCAAGGAGGAAGCACGCCGCGACCTGCGAGTAGAACGCCTTGGTCGAGGCGACACTCATCTCGAGGTCGCGACCATCGGACGTGAAGAGCACGCCGTCGGACTTGTCGACGAGATCGCTCTGGCGCCGGTTGACGATCGCGATCACCTTCGCGCCGCGCGCGCGGGCGAGGTCGACGGTCCGGTTCGTGTCGGTGGTGGTGCCCGACTGCGACGTCGCGACGACGAGTGTGTCGCTCATGTCGGGCGTGAGCCCAAAGCCGGAGAGCTCGGTGGCGAGCGTCGCTTCCATCCGCACCGGGCTGCCGGCGATCGCGCCGTGGAGGGCTTGCACCAGGCTCTGGCCGGCGATCGCGGCCGTGCCCTGCCCGATCACGAGCACGCGCTGGATCTCGCCGGACCTCAGCGCGTCACGTACCGACGCCGGAAGCGTCTCGAGCGGAAGGCGCACGTCGAGGAGGCCGTCGCGATCGACGATCTTGGCACGCAGCGTCTTGCGGAACGACGCGGGCGCCTCGGTGATCTCCTTCAACAGGTAGTGCGGTGATGCGCCGCGGTCGACGTCGCGCGTCGTGATCTGCGGTACGTGCAGATCGGCGTCGCCGACCGGGATATCACGCCCGTCGTAGGAGATCCGCCGCACGCCCGCCAACGTGCCGGCCCGTCTGCGGTCGAGCACCACGACCTGGCCCTGGCTCGCGGGATTGCCGGAGTCGACCATCGACTCGCCGTCGAGCCGGAGGTACGTGCCGCACTCGGCGACGAGGCCGTACGGCTCGCTCGCCACCACGAATGCATCCGGAGCGAGACCGACGTACAACGCCTGCCCGCTCCCCCGCTGGGCCAGCAGCAGGCAGTCGGGATCGGCCGTCGACTGGAGGGCGATCGCAACCGAACCTTCGAAGGACGCGACCGTCGAACGGAACGCCTCCACCACGTCGGCGCCCGTTCCGATCCGGCGCGCGACGAGTGCGGGGATCACCTTGGCGTCGGTGGTGATCTCGGCGGGGAAGTCCAGACCGTCGAGGGCCTTCAGGTCGGCGTAGTTGTCGACGTCGCCGTTCAACGCGGCGACCGTGTACGCGCGCGACGTGTCGACCCGGCCGTCGCGGTCGAGCTCCTCTTGATTGAGCGGGTGGGCGTTGGCCTCGGAGATGATGCCGATGCTCGCCCACCGC
>JAUZEI010000234.1 GCA_030839105.1 Actinomycetota bacterium | reverse complement strand
CAGCGGTTGCATTTCGCGTTCCACGACCAGGCGCAGACCGGCCAGTTGATGGCGTACGCGAACACCGACATCCAACAGATCAACAACGTCGTGCTCCTCGTGCCGTTGACGATCGCGAGCACCATCCAGATGGCGGCGGTCGTCGTCATCCTCCTGCTGCGCAGTCCGGGTCTCGCCCTGTTCGCGCTCGGGCTCCTCCCGCTGCTCAACATCTCGGCCACCCGGTTCAACCACCGCATGTATCCAGTCGGGATGCAGCTCCAAAAGGAGCTTTCCGACGTGTCGGGCGTCGTCGAGGAGAGCGTCACCGGGGTGCGCGTGGTCAAGGGCTTCGGCGTCGAGCGCATGCAGCGCGCCCGCTTGTCGTCCGAGGCCGACAGCGTGTTCGACCGGTCGATGGATCAGGCCCGCCTGCGCGCGAACTTCATGCCTCTGATCGACCTCCTCCCGGCGCTGGGCCTGGTCGGGATCCTCTGGTACGGCGGTCATCAGGTGCTGCAGCACCACCTGACGGTCGGCGACATCGTGTCGGCGAACCTGTTCGTGGTCATGCTCATCTGGCCGCTACGCATGATCGGGATGCTCGTCGGCCAGCTGCCGCGCTCGGCGGCGGCCGCGGGGCGCATCGACTCGATTCTCGCGACCGACCCCGCGATCGAGGACGCGCCGAACGCGAAGGCCCTGCCCGACGGTCCGGGCTCGGTGCGATTCGAGCGCGTGACATTCGGCTACGGGCGCGGACCGGCGGTGCTCGACGATCTCGACCTCGTCATCGAGGGCGGCGAGGCGGTGGCGCTGGTCGGCGCGACCGCATCGGGCAAGACGACGATCGCGCGTCTCATCCCGCGCTTCTACGACGTACACGCCGGACATGTACGCATCGACGGCGCCGACGTGCGCGACGTCCGGCTCGCCGAAGTGCGCCGTTCGGTGGGCCTCGTGTTCGAGGACACGTTCCTGTTCTCCGACAGCGTGCGCAACAACATCGCGTTCGCCGATCCCGAGGCGCCGAACGAAGCCGTCATCCGGGCGGCACGGCTCGCGGGCGCCGACGAGTTCATCCGCGAGCTGCCCGAGGGTTACGACTCGATCATCGGTGAGCACGGCTACTCGCTGTCCGGCGGTCAGCGCCAACGGATCGCGATCGCGCGGGCGGTTCTCGCCGATCCGCGGGTACTGATCCTCGACGACGCCACGTCGTCGGTCGATCCGTCGAAGGAGCACGAGATCCGCGCCGCGCTCGCGGAGGTCATGCGGGGGCGGACCACGATCATCATCGCCCACCGTCCGGCGACGATCGCCCTCGCCGATCGCGTCGTGCTGCTCGACGGCGGCAAGGTCGTCGCCGACGGAACCCACGAACGTCTGCTCGCCACGTCGCCGCGTTATCGCGAAGTGCTCGCCCGGGCCGCGCTCGATCCCCAGGCCGGTGTCGTCGACGACGAATCCGTGCTCGATCTCGGGGTGGGCGACTAATGGGCTGGTGGGGCGACAACGTCCCCGAGGAGACGCTGTCGCGCGACGAGGCGACCCGCGTTGTCCGCCGCCTGCTGCGCATGCTGCGGCCGTGGCGCGGCCTCATCATCGTGTCGGTCATCGTGTTGATGCTGCAGGCCGGCACTTTGCTCGCCGGTCCCTTGCTCGTGAAGCACGGCATCGACGCCGGGTTGCCCAGCGCGCATCACCCCGGCGACGGGGGCGCGCTCGACCTGTCGGTGGTGCTGTATCTCGCGGTGGCATTCCTCGGATTCATCCTGGGGCGCATCGCGATCGTGCTCGTCGCCCGGATCGGCGAGGGATTCCTGCGCGATCTGCGCAACCGGTTGTTCGGGCACATGATGAGCCTGTCGCTCGACTACTTCGAAACCGAGAAGACCGGCAAGATCGTCGCCCGCATGACTTCCGACATCGACGCGATGGAGGAGCTCGTCTCGCAGGGTCTCGTGTTGTTCGTGATGAACACGTTCGTGTTTCTCGGCGCGATCACCGTCGTGCTCATCGTCTCGTGGCAGCTCGCACTCGGCATCCTCGTGATCGTGCCGCCGGTCTACTTCGGGAGCCGCTGGTTCCGGCGGGTGTCGAACAAGGCGTACCTCGAAGTGCGCGACACGATCTCGACGAACCTCAGCACGCTGCAGGAGAGCCTCGAGGGTGTGCGGGTCGTACAGGCCTTCGGTCGGGAGGACGCGTTCACGCGCAAGTTTCACCGTACGAACGAAGACCAGTACCACGCGAACATGACGACGGTTCGCATCTCGTCCAAGTACTTCCCGATCATCGAGTACGCGGGTGTGGCCGGCACCGCGGTGATCATCGGCTACGGCGGTTGGCTCACGACGCGCGGCGTGGTGACGGTCGGCACGGTCGCCGCCTTCGTGCTGTGGTTGAACAGCCTGTTCGAGCCCATCAACCAGCTCTCCCAGCTCTACAACACGGTGCAGTCGTCGGCTGCGGCGCTGGCCAAGATCTTCGGGGTGCTCGACACCCGCCCGACGGTTCGTCAGCGGCAGGCCGCGATCGACCTGCCGTCGTCGGGCACCGTCGAGGTCGACCACGTCACGTTCGCGTACGGGCAGAACGAGCCCGTACTCCACGACGTGTCACTCCGCATCGCCGACGGGGAACGGATCGCGCTCGTCGGTCCGACCGGCGCCGGTAAGTCGACACTCGCGAAGCTCATCGCCCGCTTCTACGACCCGGTCGCGGGTGCGGTGCGGGTGGGCGGGGCCGACCTCAAGGACGTCGAGTTCATCTCGCTGCGCCGGCGCATCATCGTCGTCCCGCAGGAGGGATTCCTCTTCGCGGGCACGCTGCGCGACAACGTGCGCGTCGGGCGACCCGAGGCCACCGACGCCGACGTCGAGGAAGCATTGCGCGTCCTCGGGCTGCTCGATCGCTTTGCCGCCTTCCCCGAAGGGCTCGAGACCGAGGTGCGCGAGCGGGGATCGCGACTGTCGGCCGGCGAACGCCAGCTCGTGTCGCTGGCGCGCGCCGCGCTCGCCGATCCGTCGGTGCTCATCCTCGACGAAGCGACGTCGAACCTCGATCCGGGCACCGAGCACGCGGTGGAACGCGCGCTCGAGCGCCTCATGGAAGGCCGGACGACGGTCGTGGTCGCGCACCGGCTCTCGACCGCCGCACGCGCCGACCGCATCGGCGTGGTCTTCGACGGGCGCCTCGCCGAGCTCGGTTCGCACGACGAGCTCGTGGCCAAGGATGGTCACTACGCCGAGCTCTACCGGGCCTGGGCCACGCACCAGGCGACACCCGAAGTCGCGTAGCGGTACCGTTTCTGCATGGTCGCCACCCCGCTTCTCTACGATCCGTACGACTACGCGATCGACGCGAACCCGCATCCGATCTGGAAGCGGCTCCGCGACGAGGCGCCCGTCTACTACAACCCGGAGCACGATTTCTTCGCGCTCAGCCGCTTCGACGACGTGCTCGCCGCGCACCTCGATGCCGCGACCTTCAGCTCCGCGCACACGACTGTGCTCGAGATGATGCGGCCCGACCCGGATCCGTTCATGCAGTCGATGATGATCTTCATGGACCCGCCGAGCCACACGCGGTACCGCAAGCTCGTCAGCCGCGCGTTCACGCCCCGGCACATGTCGGCGCTCGAGCCACGGATCCGGGCGCTCGCCGCGCGCTTCCTCGACGAGTTCACCGACGCCGGCTCGTTCGACTACGTCGCCGATTTCGGCGCCCGCCTCCCGGTCATGGTGATCAGCGCGCTGCTCGGCGCCCCCGAGGAAGACGAAGAGCAGCTGCGCGAGTGGACCGACGCCACGCTGCACATCGATCCGGGCGAGATCATGGGCGCGCACGCGACCGACCTCTTCGCCAACTTGCACAGCTACTGGCAGGCCCACATCGACGAACGCCGGCGGCAACCGCGCGACGACATCATGAGCGAGTTGATGACCGCGGAGCTCGACGAGGAAGACGGCTCGACGCGCTTGCTCACCGACGACGAGATCCACGGCTTCATGGGTCTGATCTCGGGTGCGGGCAACGAGACCGTCGCCCGGTTCCTCGGTTGGTCGGCAGTAGGTCTCGACCAGTTCCCGGCCGAGCGCGCCAAGTTGGCGGCCAACCCCGCGCTGATCCCGAACGCGGTCGAGGAGATCCTCCGCTGGGAAGCGCCGTCGGCGATCCAGGGTCGTTGGGTCACGCGCGACGTCGAGTTTCACGGCACCGTGATCCCCGCCGGTTCCAAGAGCGCGCTGCTCACCGGCGCGGCCGATCGTGACGAGCGCATGTGGGACGACCCCGACAGCATCCGGGTCGAGCGCGACCTCTCGCGCCACGTGGCGTTCGGGTACGGCATCCACTTCTGTCTGGGTGCTGCGCTCGCCCGGTTGGAAGGCCGCATCGCGCTGGAGGAGACCTTCAAACGGTTCCCGACGTGGTCGGTCGACATCGACCGGTGCGAGATGGTGCACACCAGCACCGTGCGGGGCTACGCCAAGGTGCCGATCTCCTTCTAGATCCTCGCTCGCGAGCGGCTCAGATGTCGCCGCGGTGGTGCAGGAGCTCGTGGTTCGTGTGGATCGCGATCCATTCGACCGTGCGGAGCGCGGGCTCGGGATAGTTGTACAGGCCCGTCCGGCGCCAGCCCGCGTCGTCGAGACCTTCGAGGAGTGACGCGAGGGCTTCGGTCGCGGCGAGCAGTTCGCTCGCCACGATTGCGGGATCCTGCTCGTTGTAGCGATTGTTGACCGCGCGCTCGTCGCGTCCCATCGGCACGAACACGGGATCGACTTCCCGTTGCGCGAGCTCGATGCGTTCCGTCTGCACGCCCAGCATGTCGCGGAGGTGGCACGCGTACTCGAGCGGCGACCACGTCTCCGGTTCGGGCCGGACCCGCACACGGGTCTCGTCGATCGCCGCGAGCTTGGCGACGAACGCGTCGGCGTCGGAGCGCAGCCACGGAACGATCTCCACCCGTCCGACCGAATAGGTGAAGCCGCAGGCGCGGCACACGTCGTCGCCGAGGTTGCGAAAGCCGATGAACTCGAACAGGCGGCCGGAGTCCGCGAACGGGCGGGGGGAGGCAAGCAGCCGGTTCATCCCGACGCCGAACATCGTCCCGTCGGGCGCGCGGAAGGCGACCTCTTCGAATCCCGCCGCGCGAAACCGCTCCCGCACACCCGGCGTCGCGTCAGGCGGCCGGCGATGCCGGGTCCAGATCACATGCGCACCGGGCGCGCACAACCTGCGCAACTGATCGATCGTGCCCAGCATGTCGTCGTCGGTGATGTTGCCGAACACGCCACAGACGAGCACTACATCGGCGGGAACCGCGCCCGCATACGACGACATCGTGCCCGCGTCGCCGCACAGCACCTCGATCGAGGCCGGTGCATTGGCGCGCGCGGTTGCGGCGAGTTCCGGGTCGAGCTCGACGAGCCGGCCCTGCACGTCGGCGCGACGGGGATGATCCTCGAGCACGCCGAGGAGGTCTCGGCCCTCACCCGCGCACATGCTCACGACGCGGATGGGCCCGGGCGGAGCCGCGTCGAGCGCTACTCGGATGCAGCCCTGCACGGTGGCGAGCCGGCGGGACAGGGGACTCCGGGGCTGGTCGTAGGCGGTGTGCCACTCCTGCCAGTCGTGCGAGGCATCAGTCATCGGACAGAATCATTGCATGACCTATCGCGTCGTTCAGTGGGCAACCGGGCTCCTCGGCAAGGAGTCGATCAAGGGCATCCTCGCCCACCCCGAGCTCGAGCTCGTCGGGTGTTGGGTGCACAGCGACGACAAGGTCGGCCGCGACGTCGGCGAGATCTGCGGCATCGGCCCGATCGGTGTGCTCGCGACCAACAGTCTCGACGAGATCTGCGCGCTCGAGGCCGACGCGGTCGTCTACTCGCCGGTGATGGCGAGCACCCGCGACGTGATCCAGTTGCTCGAATCGGGCAAGAACGTGGTCACTCCCGTCGGTTGGATCTATCCGGGCGACACCCCCGGCGTCGCGGCGTTGCAGGCGGCATGCCTGGCGGGCACCGCGACGCTGCACGGCACCGGCATCAATCCGGGGGGGATCACGGAGCGATTTCCGCTCATGGTCTCCGCACTCTGTCGCGAGATCACGCACGTGCGCGCCGAGGAGTTCTCGGACATCCGCAACTATCCGACCGACATGGTCGTGCGCGAAGTCATGTTGTTCGGGAAGGACCCCGAGACCGCGGCCAAGAGCCCGATGATCGAGATCCTCGGCCACGGCTTCATGCAGTCGATCGACATGGTCTGCGCCGAGCTCGGTTGGACGCTCGACCCGGAAAAGATCTCGAAGCACGAGTGGGCGGTCGCGACGAAGGACATGGACACGCCCGTCGGCATCATCGAGAAGGGCACGGTCGCCGCGCAGCGTTTCACGTGGCAGGGCACGGTCGGCGGCGAACCGGTCATGACCGTGCGCGTCAACTGGCTCATGGGGTCGGAGAACCTCGACCCGCCGTGGACGCTCGGTGAGCAGCGCTTCGAGGTCGAGTTCGACGCGGTGCCGCCCGTGTCGTGCACCTTCCACGGCCTGCACCCGCCCGTCGTCGGCGAGAACCCCGAGATCGGCTTGATCCCTCCGGCCGAGCACTGCGTGAACGCGATTCCCTACGTGTGCGCGGCCGAGCCCGGCATCAAGA
>JAUZEI010000201.1 GCA_030839105.1 Actinomycetota bacterium | reverse complement strand
GGAGGGCGACTCTCCGGGCGTGCCGTAGATGAGGTCGACGCTGAGCCGGTCGAAACCCGCGTCCCGCGCGAGCTCGACCGCGCGCCGGACGTTGGCGGGGTCATGGGTGCGCCCGAGCGCGCTGAGGACGTGAGGCACCATCGACTGCACGCCGAAGCTCAGGCGGTTGACGCCCGCCGCGCGGTACGCGCCGAGCTTGGCGGAGTCGACGCTGTCGGGATTGCACTCCACGGTGACCTCCGCATCGTCGGTCCGCTCGATCGCATCGAGGATCCGCGCGAGCTGCGGGGCCGCGATGAGCGACGGCGTACCGCCGCCGAAGAAGACGCTCGTCGCCGCGGGCAACCCTTCCGTGCGCCGCCGGCTGACGTCGGTGACGCACGCCGCGACGTACTCGTCGATGAGATGGTCGCGGTCGGTCCAGGTCGCGAAATCGCAATAGTCACATCGCGACGCGCAGAACGGGATGTGAACGTAGACGCCGAAGCGGGTACCGGAGGGCACGCACCATGGTCGCGCGGACGCGAACGCGACCGGTCACGGGCGGGACATCCGGTGGCCCGGACCGGGCCGCGCTGCGTTCGGAGATCGAGGGCCGGAAGCCTCAGCCGCAGTAAGCCGTGGCCGCAGAATGCCGTAGCCGCACAATTACGTGATCGTCGCGCTCGCGACAGGGATCTGCGACGACTGCCCGACGCCGGGCGTCTTTTCGACGGTGATCGCAAACCCGTGCACGTCTGTGGCGGTGACGAACGCGGAGGCCTTCGGGTGCGCGCCGAGCACGCCGGCCGAGATCGCGACCGGCTCCGCGGTCGTTCCCGTCAATGCCCACAACTGGTACGTGTGCTGCGCGTCGAGCGGCACGAGGCCGTCATTCTTCAGGTAGCCGCTGCCGTCGGGAAGCAGTACCAGGCGGGCGACCTCGGCCCCACCCGTCTGCATGAACGCGACCTGGCGGGCGCCCTTTGCATGCCCGGCGCGGTCGAAGGCGCCCGCGGCCGCCTGCTCGCCCGTACGTTGCGCGTCGTTGAGTCTGTGATGCAGCGACACGACCTGCGTCGCGAGCACGAGTGCAACCACCGCCGCGGCCGCGGTCACGAGTGACAACCAGCGGGCGCGGTTCATGCCGCGCCGGGTACGACGCGCCGCGAGCTCGTCGTCTCCCTCGCCACCGGTTCCACCCGACGCGTCCTCGGCGTCGATCGTGCTCGTGATTCGGTCCCACAGGTCGGGCGGAGCAGTTGCGTCGTCGACGGGTGCGAGCGCGAGCGACGCCGCACTCTCGCGCAGCTCGTCGACCTCGTCGCGGGCGCGCCCATTGGTCGCGAGGTACGCGTCGACCCGGGCGCGTTCGCCCGGCTCCAACGCGTCGAGCGCGTACGCACCGAGGAGCGTGTCGAGCTCCGGATCGTTGGGAGCGGGCAGGTTCATTCGTTCACCCCCGCGTCGATCAGGGCGGCTCGGAGCCGGAGGAGCCCCGAACGGATCCGGCTCTTCACCGTTCCTTCGGGCAGCTCCAGTAATACCGCGACTTCGCGGTACGTGTGGCCCCCGAAGTAGGCGAGCTCGATGGCGCCGCGTTCGCCGTCGGAGAGATCGGCCAGCGCGCGCCGCACGGCTTCGCCCTCACTGAGCTCGGCGACGGCACGCTCGAGATCCACGTCGATGGTCGGGCTCCGGAACGCCTCGCGTTGCTCACGGGCGCGGCGTGCGGTCTCGGCGCGCAGGAGGTCGACCGAACGACCGTGTATCTGCGCGAAGAGGAACGACCGCATCGAGCCGCGCGTCGTATCGAAGCGTTCGGGCCGGCGCCAGAGGCGGAGAAAGACCTCCTGCACCACCTCTTCGGCGAGCACGCGGTCGGCGAGCACCCGCCGGGCGAGTCCGAAGCACGGGCCCGAGTGCCGGGTGTACAGCTCACTCAACGCGAGGCGGTCGCCGTCGGCGACCAGCCTCGCAAGCTCGCCGTCGGCCGTCGCGCGTCGCTGCGCGTCCGACATGGTCGCCGGCTCCCGGGCCCCGCTTCGCATGTCAGGAGTTCGGAGCGGGTCGTGCGCACGGATGAAATAGGTTCGCGCCGTGGCGCGCTCGACCCCGCATTCCCCGGCCGACCGGCTGCGCGGGTTCGTCGCGGAGCACGCGCCGCACGGGGAATTTCCTCCGGATTGGAACCGGCGCCTGGCGGGCGCGGGCTTCGTGACTCCCCACTGGCCGCCACCCTGGGGCCTGGGCGCGGGGCCCGCCGAGCAGCTCGAGCTCGACGACGCGATGCGGGCGCTGCAGGTGCCGCGTCCGATGAACCCGATCGGGATCGGATGGGCCGGCCCCACCCTGCTCGTCGCCGGCACCGAGGAACAGCAGCAGCAGTGGCTGCCCGGCCTCCTCGACGGCTCGGAGCTGTGGTGCCAGCTGTTCAGCGAACCCGGCGCGGGCAGCGACCTCTCCTCGCTCTCGACCCGGGCCGTCCGCGACGGCGACGAGTACGTCGTGAACGGCCAGAAGATCTGGACGACGCTCGCCCACGCAGCGAAGTGGGGCATCCTGCTCGCGCGTACCGATCCCGGCGCGGAGACGCATCGCGGCATCACGTACTTCGTGCTCGACATGCGCGCGCCCGGGATCGAAGTCAGGCCCATCGTGCAGATGACCGGCACGCACGAGTTCAACGAGGTCTTTTTCACCGACGTGCGCATCCCGGCGGCCAACGTCGTCGGTGAGGAGCACGACGGGTGGCGGCTTGCGAAGGTGACGCTCGGGAACGAACGCGTTTCGCTTTCCGGCGAGGGTGCACTGTGGGGTCGTGGTCCGACCGCGAACGATGTGTTGCAGCTCGTGCGCGATCACGGCGGCACGCGCGACGCGCTGCTCCGGCAACGTCTCGCCCGGCTTTATGTCGAAGCCGAAGTGCTCCGGCTCATCCGTCTACGCACCGTCGCGGCGCGCGTGCGCGGGCTCGAACCGGGACCCGAGGCGTCGGTGCGCAAGGCCCTCTCGGACGTGCACGGCCAGCACGTGATGGAGACGGCGATGGAGCTCGCGGGCACACACGGCCTGTGCGGCGACCGCGGTCCCTACGGCGAACCCGACCGCACCGGATGGCAGTACGGCTACATGTACGCCCGCGCCCTGACGATCGGCGGCGGGACGAGTGAGGTGCAACGCAACATCCTCGGGGAAAAGGTCCTTGGTCTCCCGCGTGAGCCGTGACCCGGCCGGACTCGCACCGGCGCTCGTCGACTGGCTGCGCTTGCCGGGCGACCACGAGCCCGCGCCGGGTTGGGAGGCCGATCCGCCCCTCGACGAGCTGCACTGTCATCCCGATCTGATCGCGCGGCTGGCCGAGGTCGCGCGACCGATAGCGGGCGTCCGACGGCGCTTCGTCGGCGGCTGCCCGGTCATCGAGCATCCGAAGGGTCGGCCCATCGCGGCGGCCGCCGGGACCTCATGGCTCGCCGTCCGCAGCAACCTTCCGCCAGGAGCCCTACAGGTCGATCCGCGGAGCATCGCGGCGGTGGGACCGGAGTGGCTTTCCCTGAACCCGTGGTCCGACAACGTCGGGTTCGCGCGGGCGCTCGACCTGCTGCGCGCGCACGTGGCGCGCGCGTACGAGCTCGCCGAGGTGGGCGAATGAGCCTCGGCTGGGTTCCGTGGAACATCGCCGTCGAGGCGGGCGTGGTCGTGGGCACGGCCGGCGTCGCCGCCCGCGCCTCGCGTCGGCGGTGGGCGAGTCGGATCGCACCCTTCACGATCGAGCTCGCGATCGTCTTGGTGTTGTACGCGCTCTGGCGGGTCGTCGGCACGATCTCGGTCGTGAAAGTGAACGGCGCGATCGACGCCGGCCGCCACATCTGGGATTTCGAGCGCGTGCTGCACATGCCGAACGAGCGCGGGCTACAGCACCTGTTCCTGAAGAGCTCGCCGTTGATCCAGGCGTGCAATGTGTTCTACGCGAGCGTGCACATACCGTCGATGGGCCTCTTCTTGGTATGGCTGTGGTTTCGCCATCGCGACCATTACCCGTCGATCCGCAACGTCGTCGCGCTGACGACGTTGTGGTGCCTCGCGATCCAGCTCATCCCGGTCGCGCCGCCGCGGCTCGTCCCGTCGTTGCGGGTCGCCGACACGCCTGCCCTGTTCGGGCAGGCCGTATACCCCGCGTTCGGACAGTCGGGACCGGCGCAACTGTCGGCCATGCCCTCGGTGCACGTCGCGTGGGCCGCGATCATCGGAGTGACCATCGTCGTCGCGTCGAGCCGCCGCTGGCGCTGGATCGCGCTCGCACACCCGGTCGTCACGATGATCGTCGTCGTGGTGACCGGCAATCACTACTGGCTCGACGGGGTGGTAGGCGTCATGGTCGCCGCGCTGGCGGTCGTGTTCGAGCGCCGCGTGCGCGCCACGGTCACTCGGTTGCGCGGGACCCCGGCCCACATACCGTCTCGTGTACCTGTTGCGTCAGCGCATGAATCGTCCGCGTGAGCGCGGTGTTCTCTTCGAGCATCGACTCCTCCTGCGCGTAGTCGTGGTCGGCCTTCGCCTGTTGGAACGCCGCCTGGCGGTTCTGGCCGATCATGACGAAGGTCGACAAGAAGATCGCCTCGAGGGAGACCACGAGCGTGAGGGTCGGCCACGGGCTCTTCTCGAAGACGAGCATCCACACCGCGAACGCGATGATGTGGATGTAGACGAACATCATCGAACCCGCGAACGCGGTGATCGCGTCGGCAACGCGCAGCTGGATGTCGGAGGCACGAGCTTCCAGCTGCTTGACGACGACCGGACTGTGCCGGGCATTCGAGTCGAGGTGCGGCAGTATGCGCGGCATGGGCGGCCTCCGGTTCGGAACGGTTCTTGACCGGCCATTCTGACTGCCCTGTACAGCTACGTGGGGTACGGCCGTCATGCCGGGCCCAGATGAGCTGTGTCCTCGACGGGTCGACGTCGCCGCCTCGATCCGGAGGCGTTACTCGTCGAGGCGAAGCGCGGCCACGAATGCCTCTTGCGGCACTTCGACCCGGCCGATCGACTTCATCTTCTTTTTGCCTTCCTTCTGGCGCTCGAGCAGCTTGCGCTTGCGCGAGATGTCGCCGCCGTAACACTTGGCGAGCACGTCCTTGCGCTTGGCCTTCACGGTCTCGCGGGCAATGATGCGGCCGCCGATCGCGGCCTGGATCGGCACGTCGAACAGCTGGCGCGGAATCAACTCGCGCAACTTCGACGTCATCTTCTTCCCGTAGTCGTACGCCTTGTCGCGATGCACGATCGCGGAGAACGCGTCGACCGGGGTGGCATTGAGCAAGACGTCGACCTTGGCGAGGTTCGAGACGCGGTAGCCGACGGGCTCGTAGTCGAGGCTGGCGTAGCCCCGGGTGCGCGACTTCATCTGGTCGAAGAAGTCGAGGACGATCTCGGCGAGCGGCAACACGTAGACCAGCTCGACCCGGTCCTCGGAGAGATACTCCATCTTCTCCATCTCACCGCGCCGTTGCTGCGAAAGCTCCATGAGGGTGCCGACGTATTCGCTCGGGGTGAGAATGGTCGTGCGGACGTAGGGCTCCTCGATCGCCTCGATCTCCTGGGGCGACGGCATCGCCGACGGGTTGTCGACCACTTCGATCGTCCCGTCGGTGCGCTTCAGCCGGTACTCGACGTTGGGCGAGCTCGCGACGAGCGAGAGGTTGTATTCGCGTTCGAGGCGCTCGCGCACGATCTCCATGTGCAAGAGGCCGAGGAAGCCGCAGCGAAATCCGAATCCCAACGCGCCGGAGGTCTCGGGCTCGTAGGTGAACGAGGAATCGTTGAGCCGCAAACGCTCGAGGGCCTCACGCAGGTCGGCGTACTCGTCGCCCTCGACGGGATAGAGACCGCAGAACACCATCGGCTTCGGCTCGCGGTATCCGGCGAGGGCTTCGGCACGGCGGGCGGCGTCGGTAACGGTCTCGCCGACCTTCGCCTCGCCGACGTCCTTGATGCCGGCAATGAGGTAGCCGACCTCGCCCGGACCGAGGGCCGCGACCGGCCTGAGTGTCGGGAGTCGCACGCCGATCTCCTCGGCGTCGTGATCCTGGGCGGCGTTGACGTAGCGCAACCGGGCCCCGCTGCGCAGCACTCCGTTGAACACGCGCACCGACGAGACCACGCCGCGATACGCGTCGTAGATCGAGTCGAACATGAGCGCCTGGAGAGGCGCGTCGGCATCACCCTTCGGCGGCGGGATGCGCTCGACGATCGCGTCGAGCAATTCCTTCACACCGTCACCCGTCTTGGCCGAGATCCGCAGGACGTCGTCGGCCGGTATGCCGAGGACGCGCTCGATCTCCTGGGCACGCTTGTCGGGTTCCGCGGCCGGGAGGTCGATCTTGTTGAGCGCGGCCACGATGGTGAGATCGCTCTCCATCGCGAGATAGCAGTTGGCGAGCGTCTGCGCCTCGATGCCCTGCGACGCGTCGACCA
>JAUZEI010000169.1 GCA_030839105.1 Actinomycetota bacterium | reverse complement strand
GCGCTCGGCTCGTTGTCGAAGTCGATCACCGACAGCTCGGTGAAGATCGGGTCCGTGCACCTCAGTCTGCCGGGCCCGCGACTCGCCCTGTGGTTCGGCGGGTTGATCACGATTCTCTCCGGCTTCGCGGCGCGCCGACGCATGCACATGGCGCGGCGCGCCGAGCTTCCGGGTACGTGATGGCGGGTCCCGGACGGTTCATCGTCGTCGAGGGCGGCGAAGGTGTGGGCAAGTCGACTCAGGTGCCGCGCCTGGCGGCATCACTGCGCGCGTCGGGTCGTGAGGTCGTGGTCACCCA
Source organism: Actinomycetota bacterium (assembly GCA_030839105.1). GTDB lineage: Bacteria > Actinomycetota > Acidimicrobiia > IMCC26256 > PALSA-610 > PALSA-610. Next base: position 5,536 of record JAUZEI010000169.1, on the reverse strand, counting down.
CGAGCCCGGCGACACGAAGTTGGGCGCGGAGCTGCGCGCGGTCCTCTTGCACGCCGACGACCACGTCGACGCGCGCGCCGAGTTGCTGCTCATGATCGCCGACCGCGCCCAGCACCTCGCCGAGGTCGTCACGCCGGCGCTCGCGCGGGGAGCGATCGTCGTATGCGACCGCTACGAGCCGTCGACGCTCGCATATCAAGGCGTGGCGCGGGGGCTCGGCGTCGAGAGCGTCGAGCGTCTCAGTGAGTGGGCGACGACGGGGGTCGAGCCGGACGTCGTCGTGGTGCTCGACCTCCCCGACGAGATCGCCGAAGCGCGCGTCTCCGTCGATCGCGATCGCTTCGAGCGGGCGGGCTCCGATTTCCATGCCCGGGTGCGCACCGCGTACCGCGATCTCGCTCCCGCCCGAGGCTGGGTGCTCGTGGATGCCGACGGGACGCCCGACGACGTCGCGGCGCGGGTGCTTGCGGCGGTCTCCGCCGCCGTTCCGTAGGCTCGCCGGGCATGGACTCGTCCGTCATGGAATCGACCGTCGTCGGCCAGGAACGTGCGCTCGGCGCGCTACGGCACGCGGCGGCCCGTCCCGGTCATGCCTACCTCCTCGTCGGGCCCCGCGGCTCGGGGATCGAGGATGCGGCGAGGGAATTCGCGGCCATGCTCATCGGCGTCCATGACGACGAGCGCGGGCGCCGGCTCGTGATGCGCAGCGTGCATCCCGACGTCGTCGAGTTCGAGCCGAGCGGCGCGTCGTACAGGGTGAAAGAAGACGTACGCGAGCGGGTCCTCCCCGAGGCCGCGCGCGCCCCGATCGAGGGCGAACGCAAGGTGCTGGTCCTCTTCGAGGCCGAACGGCTGCGCGGCAACCAGAACGAGTCGGCGAACGCAATGCTGAAGACGTTGGAGGAACCGCCGGACCGAACCGTCGTGATCCTCGTCACCGGCGCGCCCGACGATCTCCTGCCGACCATCCGGTCGCGCTGCCAGCGCATCGACTTCGACCCGATCGCGGATGCCGATATCCGCGCCACTCTCGAACGGGAAGGAAGCAACGCGGCCGATGCTGCGACGCTCGCCGCGTTGGCCGGCGGCCAGCTCGCGCGGGCACGCGCGCTCGCCGGTCGCATCGGCGATTTGCGCGCCGCGTTCGCGGCGGCGCCCGCGCGCGTCGACGGCTACGGAGCGACCGCGCTCACGATCGCGCAGGAGCTCGACGCGCAGATCGACGACGCGGCCGCCGCGGTCGAGTTACAACACAAGGCGGAGCTCGACGCGTTCGACGCGGAGATGGAGCGGCTCGGTTACTCGGAACGCGAGGCGCAACGCATGCGCCGGAGGATCGACGAGCGGCACAAGCGTGAGACGCGCCGGACGCGCATCGATCTGCTGCTGGAAGGCGTGACCGCGATCGAGTCGGTGTACCGCGACGCGCTCGCCGCGCCCGCGCCCGCGCTGAACGCGGACATTCCCGCGTTGCATGTATCGCCGCGCGCCGCGGCCGCCGCGCTCGCGATGTGCCACCAGACGCGCGAGGCGTTCCTGATCAACGAGAAAGGTGTCGTGCGTCTCGTTGCGCTGCTGATGGAGCTGCCCACCGCAGGGACGGCCTGAGGGCTCGGGTACACTCTCCAGCTTCGCCGGGGTAGCTCAGTCGGTAGAGCAGCTCACTCGTAATGAGCAGGTCAGGGGTTCGAATCCCCTCTCCGGCTCCACTGCCTTCGCAGGTGGGAGCCGTCGCGTCGCTCCTGTCAGCACCACGCCTCGGCGTCGCGGGCGCACGTGCCATCGCAATGCAACACAACGCGTGCTTCGCCACGCTCGCCCGCCTCTCCAGCGCTCGGCATCGAGTTCACATCGCCGACACGCCCGCGGCCGTCGCGATCTGAAACTCCGCGGGCCGGATCTCGGTAGGTGCCGATGCGCTAGCGGGGCATCAACACGCAGAACTCGTTTTCATCGGGATCGGCCATGACAAACCGGCTGACATCGCCTGGGCCGATGTCGATTCGAGTCGCCCCGAGAGAAACGAGACGGTCTACCTCCGCTCGCTGGTCACCGCGGTCGAGCGGGGCGATGTCGAGATGAAGCCTGTTCTTCGCGAGTTTCGGGAGAATCGGCGGACCACCCCAAGTGATGAACGGACCGGCGCCGTCCGGCGCGCGGATCGCGGTTTCTTCGTCCTGATCCCATACCAACGGCCATGCGAGAGCGGCACTCCAGAAGTACCCGACCTCCCGCGTACCGTCGCAGGTGATCGATCCCAGGCGCCCGCAGCCGGCGAGGAAGTTGTTGTCCGGCTCGATGATGCAGAACTCGTTGCCTTCCGGATCGGCCAGCACGACGTGGGGTTCATCTGGGCTTTGACCGATGTCGATGTGGCGGGCGCCCATCTCGATCAACCTCGCGACTGTTTCCTTCTGGTCGTCGATGGACGTGCTTGTCAGATCGAGATGGATGCGGTTCTGGCCGACCTTTTTCTCCGGGACGGGCAGGAACAGGATCCGGAATCTGGTGTCATCCGTCGGTACGAGACTGATCTCATCATGGGTCTCGTCGTCGATCTCCCAGCGCAGCGCATCGGCCCAGAAGCGCGCGAGGCGAAGCGGTTCGTTCGCGTCGAAGCACAGCGCGACGAGTCGAGACGTCATCTCGTCCTGCTTCCCGGGGCGAACTCCCGCGAATCGCGATGCAGTGCCACGAGCGCATAGTGCCTGATGTCTGCGTGGGTGTGACGCGCGGCGGCGGTTCGTAGCGCGGCGACAAGGCGAGGGGATTTCCGCGGAGGGGTCTGAATCCCCTCTCCGGATCTCGACTCTCCGGCTGTTCGGAGCAGGCGCGAGGCCGACGCGGAGGTACGCGCGCAGCGGACGCCGGTGAGTGGATGCGGCCACCAACTCGCATCCCGCTCACCGGCAATCGCGCCACCCGCCCGATCCCGACGACACTCGCAGCGAGGGGTGCGCGAGGCCGTCCGTCCACATCAGGCGGATTCCTGACTCCGCGGGGCAAGCGCCTTCCATCCGTGTCGAGCGCCGGACGCGACTCCCTGCGCCCGATATGCCCGAATGCGGCCATCAAGATCGTTCGCGGAGCGGGCTCCGTGCCTGATATCCGTTTGCCGAGCCCGTTCGGATGGGAATTCTTTGACGACGTCCGGCGCCCTTCGCCGTGCCGGAACATCGCTTCGCCGTGCCGGAACGCTGCACCCAGAGTGGAAGGAAGCGCGTTGCAGATTCGCTCCCCGCTCTTTCGCCGAACCGTCCGACACGGGTGCGGGGTCGTAGTGGCGGCCGCGGTCGTCCTCGCGTGGGCGGCGCCCGCCTCGGCCCTCGATCTCGGCGGCGTCTCCGGTCGGGTGCCGATGCGCGCGCCGGTGGTGGCGTTGTCGACGGCTCCGGCGAACCTCCCCGTCGCCGACTCCGCGAGGATCTCCGTAGCGATGCCGCCCGCCGTTCGCGTCGGACCCGTCGGTGTCAACGCGGGGGCAATCGCTCCCGGCATTGCTTCCCTGGCCGCGTCGCCCGCGGAGGGCGTCGGCGTCGACGTGGCGCTTCCCATCTCCGTCGGACCGGTCGCGCTTCCCGCCGGAGCTCCCAACTCGATACCAGGGTCGGTTGATGAGGACGGAACGAACGCTGCGACTCCCACGGGGGTCACGCTCGCCGCGCCGACAGGTGCAAGTCCCAACGGGGTCACGCTCCCGGGTGCGCCGACAATTGGCAGCACAACGGCCGTCCCGCCGCTCCCGGACACTCCGCAGATCGGTCCGGCCGTGCTCGCGACCGGGCCGTCCGCCGCATCGGCCTCACGCTCGTCTCCGGCGCGCGTTTCGCGCGACCGAACCGCGTCCGCGACCGCGGGTTCCTCGCGCCCCGGTTCCGCAGCTGCGGCGGGCGACGCACACGTTTCGACGGCCGGCGCCACACCCGCTCGCCCCGCGACCGACGCACCGCTCGGTTCGGTCAACGCGTCGTTGCAGCATCCGGCCCCGGAGCAGTCGTCGAGTCTGTGGCGCGTGATCGACGCCGTGGGTTCGCGCCAAGGCCTCTTGGTCGCGTTGTTGGCGCTCGTGCTCGTGGCCCGTTTCGCGGCGGCAGGTCTTCTTCGAGATGCCCTCCGCAAGAGGCGCTCGACCGTGTCGCTGTAGATCAGCCCGCTTTCAACGCGGCGGTCGCGATCACGGAACCTCGCCGAATCAGTGTCACCGTGCGCACCCGTTCGGGATGGTCGACGACGAAGGCGATCACTCCGGCCCGCGGGCGCACCGGGCCGAGTACGGTCGTCCCGCCCGAGCTGACCAGACCGACGGCGAGGGGTGCGTCGACCGTGAGGTCGTAGATCGCGCCGTTGCCGTTGCTCGCGAGCACGACGCGCCCGACCGCGCCGAGCACCCCCACGCGCGAGCCCGGCGCGCGCACGAGTGAGTCGATCTCGGCGCGGCGCACCGTCGTCAGCGAAACCCGACCCGACGGAACTGGGGCCGGCGACGTCCCCGTAGCGAGGAGGACCCCGACGACGATGGCCGCCGTGACCGCCGTCGCGAGGGCGGCGACACGGACCCGGCGCAGCGCGCGCGAGCGCGTTCGCTCGATGGAAGTGATGTTGTCGGTCGCCGCTCGGCGCTCGAGGGCAGCCGTCACCATTCGATGCTCGAGCTCCGGGGCCGGGCGCACCTCCCCGACCGGCAGGTGTCCGAGCACCGCGCGGTACTCATCGACGACGCGCGGATCGGCATCGCGTGTCCGGTCGTCGGAGTCGGCGTCGAGCGCGCGGGCGATCGCCCGGTCCTCGGCGTCCCACGCGTCGTTCACGGCGACACCTCCTCGGCTTGGAGGGCGGCGCGCATCTTCTGCATCCCGGCGCGTATGCGATACCGCACCGTGCCTTCGGGTTCGGCGAGCGCGACCGCGACGTCGCGATAGGAGAGGCCTCGGTAGTACGCCATCTCGATCGCGATGCGCTGCTCGGGCGGAAGGTCGGCGAGCACCCGTTGCACGGCCGACCTCGAATCGAGCGAGGTGAGCCCGCGGCTCGGATCCGTCGCGGGGTCGACCGGTTGGTTACCTGCGGCCTCGAGCCGTCGCCGCTGGGAATCTTCCGCTCGCACGCGTTCCACGGCGCGGCTGTGTGTCATTGCGAGCAGGTACGAGCGCAGGTGTCCACGCGCCGGATCGAATTGACCGGGGTGCTCCCACAGGCGGACGAACACGTCCTGCATCACATCCTCGGCCTGACCCTCGAGGCTCCCGAGTACCCGCGTCGCGAGACCCAGTACCGCCGGGGCGTGGTCGCGGTAGACCTCGCGCAGTGCACTTTCGTCACCGGCGATGAGTCGCTGCGACCAGAGCCGGTCGGGCGAGACCTCGGGCACGTGCGCTCGACCTCCCGCCGATCCGGCGCGGCTGCGGAAGGTCGAATTGTACGTGTTCGGACCGCGGACGTCACGGGAATCGGCAGGTCCCGGTGCCGCGCGCCGAGTCACGCGCCCACGACATCGTGCGGGCGCACACCGCGCTCCGCCGTCCCATGGGCCGGCCCG
>JAUZEI010000161.1 GCA_030839105.1 Actinomycetota bacterium | reverse complement strand
CGCGACATCGGCCGCCTCGTTCACGAAGTCGAAGTCGCGTTGCAGGCGCAGGCACGTGTCGATCGCTTCGCTCGGATCGTCGAACCAGAGGAGGAGACCGTCGCCCAGCTCCTTCACCACTCGCGAGGTCGAGGGCAGCGCGGCGCGCACCATGCGCTCCTGCCGTTCGAGCAGCGCGAGCGCGACGTCGTCGCCGTGCATGTCGGTGAGCGCCGTGAAGCCAACGATGTCGGTGAACACGATGGCCCCGTGTTCGGCCATCAGCCGCTCGACACCTTGATCGCACCACTCACGCTGACGACCGCGACCTCGCAGTCGTCGCCGGGTGCGAGCTCGCAGTTGACACGGCCCGAGAGTGAGCGCAAGCGCGCCGAAGGTCGGGTGGCCGAGGGCAGACGGACGTCGACCTTGCCGGAGACCGTGTGCACGGAGATGCGGTCGCTGCCCGTCGAACCGACGGCGACCTTGCCGCTGACGGTCTTCACCTCGGCACCGCCGACGTCTTCGAGGAACACGACTCCCGAAACGCCGGCGACCGTCGCGCGGCCGGCCTTCCGGACATGTACCGCGGAGCTCTTGCTCATGATGCGGCAGTCGCCCGCACACGTACCGATCTCGATCTTGCCCGACTTCGTGCGGACGTCGATTCGCGTTCCTTCGTCGACGCGTATCCGTCCGCTCACCGTCGCGACCCTCACCGCGCCGAGCGCGCCGATCAGCTCGACCTTGCCCGACGCGGTGCCGACCGTGACATCGGTGCCGGGCGCGCACCGCACTTCGATCGAATTGCTCGACGGTTCCCGGCGGATGTGCACGGTGCCGTCGTCGCGGCGTTCGATCGTGCCGCCGACGACCGAGAGCTCGCCGGGCGCACCCACGACGACGCGGACGTTGCCGCTTCGGGTCGTGATCTTCAGCGGAGCCGGGTCGGGCATCGCCGGGTCGGGCATCAGGACAAAGCCTACGCGTCCGCGTCGCCGAGCAGCTCCGGACCCACCGGCGTCTCGGGTCCCGCCAGCACCTCCGGGAGAGGCTGCGCGTGCGCGAGCGCGAGGTGCTGCACCGCCCGGGTCAGCGCGACGAAGAGCAGTCGCGCACCGTGCGGTTCTTCGACCGCGATCTCCGCGGGCTCGGCCACGATCACGGCGTCGAACTCGAGACCCTTGGCGAGACGGGCCGGCAGCACGACGAGTGGACGGTCGGGCGACACCTCACCCGGTTCGGCGAGCACGACCCCTCGGTCCTCGATCGCGCGCCGCAGCTCGTCGACGCGGCCGTCCGTCGCGATGACAGCGACGGTGGCGAACTCCTTGGAGAGCGCCAGCGCGTGTTCCGCGATCGCCGGAACGAGCCGGTCGGGGTCGAGCTCGTGCGCGTCGGGGGGATCACCGTCGGCGCGCACCGACCGCGAGGGAGCGACGCCCGGCGCCGCGATCGGGAGCAGGCGATTGGCAAGCGCGAGGAAGGCGCCGGGGAGGCGATATCCCATCGTGAGCTCCGCCGGCTGCGCGTTCTCGGGGCGGCCGAGGTGCTCGAGGGTGGCCTCCCAGCTCGTGGGCGACGCGGGCCCGGTCGCCTGCGCCAGATCGCCGAGCACGGTCATCGAGTGCCGGTGCGCGCGCCGCGCGAGCATCCGCAGCTGCATGGGAGAGAGGTCCTGCGCCTCGTCGACGACCACATGACCGAAGCGGCGGGGCGCGCCCTTCACGAACGACTCGGCCTCGTCGAGGAGTGGGAGGTCGCCGGCTGTCCACGCGTCACCGGCGGCGCGCGGCCGCAGGAGCATGGCCTGCTCGGCCGCGGACAGCACGCCGGCGGCGGCCCGTGCGAGTAGTGCACGTTGGGTCACCAACGAACGCACGAGAGCAACCGGACTGACGCTGCGCCAGCATCCGTCGATCGCCTTGCGGGACGCGGGATCGGCGAGCAACGCCCCGCCGAAGTCATTCTCGTCGAGCTCGATCGCCACTCCGCCCGTGTACCGGTCGTACGCGCGTCGCACCAACATCTGCCGGAACCGTTCCCGCTGGGTCGCGAACGGCGCATCCCGGCGGCGGGCGTCGGTAACCAGCGCACGCACGTCGGCGGCGGCGATGGTCAGCTCCCGAGTACGGAACCGAACCGTCAGCCCGTCGGTCGGCACGCGGATCGCGTCGGCCGCGCCGTTCTCGATCACGATCGCGAGGCGCGCGTCGCCCTTGATCGCCGCAACCGGGTCCGGATCGACAGCCGCGATGCGGAAGCGGAGTGAGAGCAGACCGTCGACGGTCGTCTGCGTCGCCGACGTCTCGCCCAGGGACGGCAGCACCTGCGAGATGTAGCGCAGGAATACGGGGTTCGGGCCCACGACGAGCACGCCTTCACGCGCGAGCCGTACGCGGTGCTCGTACAAGAGGAACGCGGCCCGGTGCAGACCCACCGCGGTCTTGCCCGTACCGGGACCGCCCTGCACTACGAGACACGTCTCGATCGGGGCCCGGATGATCGCGTCCTGTTCGGCCTGGATCGTCGCGACGATGTCGCGCATCTGCCCCGTCCGGGCGCGACCGAGCTCGGCGAGCAGCGGGTCGGGCACTCCCCCGGATCCCGTGAGCGAATCCGGATCGCTGAAGTCCTCCTCGAACACGTCTGCGAGCTCGCGCCCATCGCCCATCGAACCGGCGAAGACGAAGCGACGCCGGCGCTCGAGCCCGAACGGGTCGGCCAGCGTCGCCCGATAGAAGGGAGTGGCGACACCGGCCCGCCAATCGACGACCACCGGGGTGCCGTCGCGTTCTTCGATGTGGCGCCGTCCGACGTACCAGCGATCGCCCGTTTCCTCGTCGATCCGGCCGAAACAGAGCACGGCGACGTCGTCGTCGAGCGACGCGAGCCGGCGCTGGAGTTGCCAGCGCACCGCGTCGGCATCCGCCTCGTTGGCGGCCAGAATGTCGTCGTTCTCGACCTTGGCTGCGGTCCGCTCGCGCATGGCGTCGAGGCACGACCGTGCGAACTCCAGGCGCGCGCGTTCCAACGCAACGTCCGGGTGCGGCATTCGGCCCAAGATAGTGAGGGCCCGGCCCGGACCCTGGCGATTTTCCGACGATCTTGCACACCCCGTGCACCATCCGTACATTGCGCCTTCGTGAACGGGGCCCAGCCGGTCGAGCTCGACGTGCCTGAGGGTGGTCTGTCGGTTCGCTCTGCCGTCGAGTCCGGCGTCGACGCCGCTGAGCCCGTCGTCGACGGGCGCAGCGCCCGATCGGCCAAGACGCGAGACGCCATCGCCGATGCGCTGCTCGACCTGCTCGCGGACGGAACCTTTCGTCCCACCGCGAAGGAGATCGCACAGCGGGCGGGCGTATCGGTCCGCTCCGTGTACGTGCACTTCGACGACCTCGAAGACCTCTTCTGCGTCGCGGCGCAGCGTCACTTCACGCGCATCGCGCCCATGCTCACCCCGCTGCCCGCGACCGGAACCCTGCCCGATCGGGCGCATGCGCTCGTCGGCCAGCGCGTCCGGCTGTACGCCAAGATCGGTGCGGTCGGCCGTGCGACGCGCCTGCACGCGGAGTCGTCTCCGACGCTGGCGCGCATCGTTCGCGACGCGCAGAGCCGCTCCCGCCTCGACATCCAACGGGTGTTCGCACGCGAGCTTCGTGCCATGGCGGCCGACGACTGCGCAAAGGCCGTGGCCGTGATCGACGTGCTCACGAGCGCCGACGCGTGGCAGACGCTGCGCATCCACAACGATCTCGACGTCGACACCGCAACGCGATGCGTCGCGGACGCAATCGTCGTCCAACTCGGGGGCGGCGCTCGGTGACCGCGATCCTCGGCGCGCCTCGCCTCGACACGCGTTTCGAGTCGGTCGTGGTACGCGCCGTCACCGCGGTCACGGCGATCGCCGTGATCGCGATCGGCTCACAGCCCACGAACCGCGACATCTCTCCCCTCGGAATACTCGCGCTGGTACTCGCCGCGATCCCGTTCGTGTTCCGCGATTTCCCGGGCCGGGTCGCGTTCGTTCCCGCGGTACCGCTCTTGTTGATGTACGCCCTCGCCGACGCGCTCTGGCACCCGCCCATGGCGTTCGTCCTCGAGGGAGTCATCGCCGGGCTGCTGACGAGCCTGCTCGCGGCCGGCATCGTCATCGTCTATCGCGCGAATCGCATCGTGAACTTCGCGCAGGCCGAGCTCGGCGCCGTCCCGGCCAACTTCGCGCTGCTGCTCATCGCGTCCCGGCACTGGAACTACTTCCTCGCCACCGGTACCGGTCTGGCGGCGGCGGTGCTGTTGGGCGTGCTGGTCGAATTCCTCTTCCTGCGCCGCTTCTTCAAGGCTCCCCGCCTCATCGCCACCGTCGCGACGATCGGTATCGCCCAGATCCTCCTCGGCGTGTCCCTGTTCCTGCCGCGCTGGATCGGCACGACGAACCAGTTCAAGTTGCCGGACGAGTTGTCGCTGTCGTTCCATGTCGGCGTCACGACGTTCAGCGGCAACGAGATCCTCGTACTCATCGTGGTGCCGATCGTCCTCGCGGCACTCGTCGCGTTCTTCCGCTTCTCCGCGATCGGGACCGCGCTACGGGCGACGGCCGAGAGCGCCGATCGTGCCGCCTTGCTCGGTATCCCGGTGCGCCGCCTGCAGAGCGTGCTGTGGGCGATTGTCGGCGTGCTCGCGTACGTCACGCTGTTCCTCCGCAACGGCGTCATCGGTGCATCGGTGACCCAAGCGCTCGATCCGAGCGTGCTCCTCGCCGCCTTGGGCGCCGCGGTCATCGGGCGCATGGAACGCCTGCCGACCACGGTGCTCGCGTCGGTCGGGCTCGGCATCGTGTCGGAAGCGGTGTTCTACCGTTGGGACAACGACGCGGCCCGCCCCGTCGTCATCACGTTGATCATCGCGGTCGCGCTGATCACCCAACGCAGCGATCGCGGGAGCCGCCTACGCAGCGCCGCCATCTCGACGTGGCAGACCACCCGCGAGATCCGGCCCATCCCGGCCGAGCTGCGCCGCCAACCCGCCGTCATCGCGACCCAGGTCGCGCTTGCCACCGCGGTGCTCGCGGCGGTGGCCGCCGTACCGCTCTTCCTGCCGGAGAACCGCGTGTCGCAGATCGCGACGATGGGCATTTACGCGATGATCGGCATCGGACTCGTGATGCTCACCGGTTGGGCCGGGCAGGTCAGCCTCGGCCAGATGGCTGTGGCCGGCGTGTCGGGCGCGGCGGCGGGATGGTTCTGTACGAACTTCACCGATCCGGTGCTCGGCGGCACGCTCGTCGCGATGCTCATCGGCGGCCTCGTCGGCGCGCTCGTGACGGCCGCCATCGGGATGCCGACGCTGCGCGTTCGGGGGTTGACGTTCGCCGTGATGTCGCTCGCGTTCGCGCTGATGACCTCGAAGTATCTGCTGAACACCGGCTACTCGCCGTTGCAGCATTGGCTCCCCGATTGGTTCCAAGCCGGCGGGCAGATCCCGCGGCCTTCGGTGCTGTCGATCGCCGGCCACAACCTGATCAGCCTCGAAACCGACACGCGCTTCTACTGGATGGTCCTCGCGGTCCTCCTGGTAGTGGTCTACGCCGCGCGCGGTCTGCGCTCGAGCCGTACCGGCCGGGTACTGATCGGCGTGCGCGAGAACGAACGCGCCGCCGAGGCGTACAGCGTGAACGCGCGCCGCACGCTGCTGCTCGCGTTCGCCATCTCCGGATTCGTGACCGGCGTCGCCGGCGCGCTGCTGCAGCTGCAGCAACAATCGATCAGCGTCGTGTTGTACGACCCCACCGCGGGACTCCAGGTGTTCGCGATGGTCGTCGTCGGCGGGCTCGGCTCGATCGGCGGCGCGATCCTCGGCGCCATCTACGTGTACGGCGCCCAGTACTTCCTCCCCGCGGAATGGGGTTTCCTCTCCACCGGCGCGGGCATGCTGCTCGTCCTGCTCCTCATGCCCGGTGGCCTCGGCGCGGCGCTGGGCGACGCCCGTGACGCGGCCTTGCGTTGGTACGCCCGCCGGCGCGGGATCCGCGTTCCCAGCCTGCTGGCCGACACACGCGTGATCACACCCGTCCCCGAACCGCTCCCGGATGCAGCGCCGGACGCGCCGGGCGAGCTGATCGCGGACGCCATGCAGCAACCGGCGCTCGACGCGCTCGTGGAGCACGAATGAGCGCCGGGCGCAGATCCGCAGGCCCGGACGGTCAAGTCATCGCGTCCGGAGATAGAGGGCCGGAG
>JAUZEI010000145.1 GCA_030839105.1 Actinomycetota bacterium | reverse complement strand
CGCCGGCTGCGACCCTCGGTGCGGCGGGGCTCGATGAGGCCTTTGCGCTCGTAGATGCGCAAGGTCTGGGGGTGGACGCCAGCCAGCTCGGCCGCCACCGAGATGACGTAGAGCGCGCGCTGGTCGGCCTGCTGGTCGGTGCCCATGACCTACACCCCCAGGTGTTCGCGTGGGTTGCGGGGCAGTGCGCTGGCGAGCTGCTCCACTGCCTCCTTGGCGTCGTCGTCGAGCTCCTGGGGGATGACGACATCGAACGTCACGAGCAACGCACCGGGATCACCAGATGCGCGCGGGATGCCCCGGTTGCGCACGCGCACCGTCTTGCCCGTCTGCGTGCCCGGCGCCACCTTCACCGTGACCGGGGCTTCGAGCGTCGGCACCTTCACCTGCGCACCGAGCGCGGCCTCGGGGAAGGTGATCGGCACCTTCACCGTGAGGTCCCACTTGCCGCTGCGGGCGAAGATCGGGTGGGGCGCGACGTGCACGACGACGTAGAGGTCACCGGGAGGCGCACCGTTGAGCCCGGGCGTGCCGCGACCCTTCACCCGGATCCGCTGGCCGTCGTCGACGCCCGCAGGGATGCGGACCTTCACCGTGCGCGGCCGCACCTCGACCCCGCGGCCCTTGCAGTTCTTGCACTTGTCCTTGACGATGCTGCCGCGACCGCCGCAGGTGGGGCACACCTCGGAGAACGAAAACGGACCCTGGTCGACGGCCACCGACCCGGCGCCGTTGCACGTGGGGCAGCGCTCGGGGAACGTGCCCGGCTTGGCGCCGGAGCCGTTGCACACGTGACAGGGCGCTTCCGAGGTGATGTTCACCGACGTGGTGATGCCATGGACGGCGTCGAGGAAGTCGAGGTGCAACTCCGTCTCGATGTCCTGGCCGCGCTGGGGCCCGACCGGGCCCTGGTTCCGACCGCGCCGCGCGCCGCGGCCACCACCCCCGCCACCGAAGAGGTTGCCGAAGATCCCGCCGAGGTCGCCCAGGTCACCGAGGTCCTCGACGCGGACGTTCTGGTAGCCACCCTGGCCGCCGGGGCCTCCGAAACCAGGCCCTCCGAAGCCGCCGAAGCCACCCGCACCCCCGGGACCGCCGCCCGACGCCACCATCTCGCGAACCTCGTCGTACTCCTTGCGCTTCTCGGCGTCGCCGAGCACGTCGTGCGCGGACGAGATCTCCTTGAAGCGGGCCTCGGCCGACGAGTCACCGGGGTTGGCGTCGGGGTGGAACTGCTTCGCCAGCTTGCGGTAGGCGCGCGTGATCTCCTTCTCGGTCGCGTTCTTCGACACGCCGAGCTCGGAGTAGTAGTCCTTCTCGAACCACTCACGCTGCGGTGCCATCGTGCGTCAGCCCGCGCGCGTCACGCGCACCATCGCGGGGCGCAGCACGCGGCCCTTGAGCCGGTACCCGGTGCGCAGGATCTCGGCGACGCGCGGCTCGCCGTCGCCGTCGTCCTGCATCACGGCTTCGTGCTCGTTGGGGTCGAACTCGGCCCCGGTGGCGTCGACGCGCTCGAGCCCCGCCTTCTCCAACACCGTCCCGAGCTGGGCGCGGATGCTCAGCACGCCGTCGCGCACCTTCTCCGCCTCGGGCGTGTCGGCGTTGCCGAAGCTGCCGACCGCACCGTCGAACGAATCGAGCACGGGGAGGAGGTCGGCCACCAGGCGCTCGGTGGCGCGCTCGACCAGCGCGGTCTGCTCGCGCAGCACGCGCTTGCGGTAGTTCTCGAAGTCGGCCTGGACCCGCCGGAGCGTGTCGAGCAGCTCGGCGCGTTCGCCCTGCAGCTGCTCGAGCTCCGACAGACCCGACTCGACGGCGGCCTCGGCCTCTTCGACCTCGGCCTCCGACGCCGCTACGTCGTCTTCGAACGCATCAGTCACGCGCTCTGCTCACCGGGCTCGTCGTCGACGATCTCGGCGTCGGCCACTTCGTCGTCGTCGGCCGCGGTGGCACCCGCTCCTGGGGCACCGGCCCCGGCGTCGGCCGCGTTCTGGGCCTGCTGCGCGTTCGCGTAGAGCCGCTGTGCGAAGTCCTGGCTCACGGTCACCAGGCTCTCGTGGCCGCGCTTCACGGCCTCGATGTCGGTGCCCGCGAGCGCGTCCTTCAACTCCTTGAGCGCGGCGTCCATCTTCTCGCGGTCGTCGGGCTCGACCTTGTCGGCCTGGTCCTTCAGGAGCTTCTCGGTCTGGAAGACGAGCGAGTCCGCGTTGTTGCGGACCTCCGCCTCCTCGCGCCGGACGCGGTCCTCCTCGGCGTGCGCCTCGGCCTCCTTCATCATCCGCTCGATCTCGTCCTTGTTGAGGGCGGTGCCGCCGGTGATGGTCATCTGCTGCTCACGGCCGGTGCCGAGGTCCTTGGCGGACACGTGCACGATGCCGTTGGCGTCGATGTCGAACGAGACCTCGACCTGCGGCACGCCCCGCGGTGCCGGCGGGATGCCGACGAGCTGGAAGGTGCCGAGCAGCTTGTTGCGGTAGGCCATGTCGCTCTCGCCCTGGAGCACCTTGATCTCCACGCTGGGCTGGTTGTCGTCGGCGGTGGTGAACACCTCCGACTTCTTCGTGGGGATCGTGGTGTTGCGCTCGATGAGCTTGGTCATGATCTGACCCTTGGTCTCGATGCCGAGCGACAGCGGCGTGACGTCGAGGAGCAGGATGTCCTTGACGTCGCCCTTGAGCACGCCCGCCTGCAGCGACGCGCCGACCGCGACCGCCTCGTCGGGGTTGACGCCCTTGTCGGCGTCCTTGCCGGTCAGCTCCTTCACCAGGTCGGCGACCGCGGGCATGCGGGTGGAACCACCCACGAGGATCACGCGGTCGATCTCGTCCTTGGTGAGGCCGGCGTCGCGGATGGCCTGCTCGAACGGCCCGCGGCACGAGTCGAGGAGGTCGGCGGTGAGCTCCTGGAACTTCGCGCGGCTGAGCGTGAGGTCGAGGTGGAGCGGGCCGTCGCTGGTCGCGGTGATGAACGGCAGGTTGACCGTCGTCTCCTGCAACGAGGAGAGCTCGATCTTCGCCTTCTCCGCGGCCTCCTTGAGGCGCTGCACGGCCATCTTGTCGGCCGCGAGGTCGACGCCGTGTGCGTTCTTGAACTCGGAGACCAGCCAGTCGATGACGCGCTGGTCCCAGTCGTCACCACCGAGGTGGGTGTTGCCGGCGGTCGACTTCACCTCGAACACGCCCTCACCGAGGTCGAGGATCGACACGTCGAACGTGCCGCCGCCGAGGTCGAACACGAGGATGGTCTGGTCGTTGTCCTTGTCGAGCCCGTAGGCCAGCGCGGCCGCGGTGGGCTCGTTGATGATGCGGAGCACCTCGAGGCCGGCGATCTCGCCCGCCTCCTTGGTGGCCTGACGCTCGGCGTCGCCGAAGTAGGCGGGCACGGTGATGACGGCCTGGGTGACGGTGTCGCCCAGGTAGGCCTCGGCGTCGCGCTTGAGCTTCTGCAGGATGCGGGCGGAGATCTCCTGCGAGTTGTAGGCCTTGCCGTCGATGTCGATCGTCCAGTCGGTGCCCATGTGGCGCTTGACCGAGCGGATCGTGCGATCGGGGTTGGTGATGGCCTGGCGCTTGGCGACCTTGCCCACGAGGACCTCGCCGGTCTTCGAGAACGCGACCACCGACGGGGTGGTGCGGCCACCCTCGGAGTTGGGCGCGACGACGGGCTCGCCGGCCTCGAGGACCGCGACGACTGAGTTGGTGGTGCCGAGGTCGATTCCGACGGCCTTGGACATGTGACGTGCCTCCAAATAGTTGGGCATGTGGGGGTTGCGGGTGCTGGGTTCGAGCTGGCTGCCGGGGTTCTTCGGCTGCTCACGCGCAGACCTGAACCCGACTTGAGTGTGACGCTA
>JAUZEI010000096.1 GCA_030839105.1 Actinomycetota bacterium | reverse complement strand
ATCGGGGATCTCGAGCACTTCCGCGTGACCGACGGCAAAAGCACCGTGAAAGCCCAGAACCGCAACTACTGGGGCGTCACCTTCGCCGCCGACAGCGATCATTTCTTCGCGACGCTCGGCCGTGGTTCGAAGATTCAGCTCATCACCGGCAGCGTCAGCAGTCGTTCCGCGCACACGATCCGCAGCGGTGTGGAATGCCCGTCGCTCTCCCCCGACCAGACGCGGATCGCGTACAAGAGTCGGGTCGGCGGCACGCTGACTGCGCTGAAGTGGCGACTTCACGTAGTCGATCTGCGCACCGGCGCCGACATCGCGCTCGCCGAGACGCGCAGCGTCGACGACCAGGTCGAGTGGCTCGACAACAACACGGTCCTCTATTCGATCCTCAGGTCGCAGTCCGGTACCGCGATCAAGGACACCTACGCCGTTCCCGCCGACGGATCCGGGGAGGCGACGATCTACGTCAAGGGTGCGTGGTCACCGGTCGTCGGCAGTTGACCCACGTCGTTTCGCGCGGCGTTACCGAGGCCGCTCCGGCCTAGAGCCTCGACGACACCCGTTCGGCATCTGACCGGCTCCGGCACGTGGGCGCGGGCGGTGGCGCCGGACCGCGCATCGGGAGAACCATCGTGAAGGTGCTCCCGCGCGGCGAGGACACCACCCTCATTCGCCCGCCGTGCAGCGCGACGATGTGATCGACGATGTACAGGCCGAGGCCGGTGCCGGGGACCTGGTTCTCCTTCGATCGCACGGTCCGGAAGAACCGCGTGAAGAGGTGACGTTGTTCCTCGGTAGGTATACCGGTGCCGGTGTCTCGAACCGAGAGCGCGATGTCGTCGCCTTCGCTTCGGGTGGTGATCTCGACGTGCCCGCCCGGCATCGTGAATTTCACGGCGTTGGACACGAGATTGAGGAGCGCGCGCTCGAGTTGGTCTCGATCACCATTGAGCACTGTCCCGCGAGCGAGATCGACGCAGAGCTCGAGCTCCGATCGCACCACGATCGGCGCCATGGTGTCCCGGACGCGTTCGACCAATTCGCCAACGTCGACGTCGGTCATCACCAGCTCGCACGTCCCGGCTTCGACGCTCGACATCGTGAGCAGGTCCTCGATCATCCCGAGCAACCGACGGCTGTTGCGGTCCACGATGCCGAGAACGCGACCCTGCTCCTGGTTCAGCTCCCCCGACGCACCGTCGCTCAACAGTTCCACGTATCCGAGGACGCTCGTGAGAGGACTGCGGAGCTCGTGGGAGATCCTCGACACGAAGTCGGCCTGGGCGCGCCCGAGCTCCTGCAGTTCGTATCGCTTTCGCGCGTCACTCAGATAGACCGACGTGACATCGGCCAAGGTCTGGGCGGCGGCGACGGCCTCGGAGCTCAGGGCTCCCGGTGTCTCCCGATAGAGGTCGAGTGCTCCGAAGCGCTCGTCGCCGTTGTGCAAGGGAAACGTGAACACGGCCCGCAACCCGGCGGCGAGCGCGCGGGCGCGGAATTTCGGAAAGCGCGTCTCGCGCTGCAGGTCGGCGACGAAGACCGCTTCACCGGAACGGAATGCGTCGAGACCGGGTCCCTCCGCGAGCTCGGTCTGCAACTGCTCGTATCGCAGTGCCGCCGCGTCGGATGCGGCGAGGTACTCGGGTGCCTTCCGCGGCACGATGAGGGTCACGCCCGCGGAGGTCACCGGCAAGGCTTCGACGATGCCATCGGCGAGATTGTCGAGGATCGCTTGCGTGGGCGTATCCGTGAGCAGCGTGTGCGCGAACTCCTTCAGAATCTCGGAGAGTTTTTGTTCGCTCGGCATGGGGCACCCGTCCAGGCGAAGGAGGTGCGCCACGGGTCCAGGGGCGACAGCCTGCAATGTTTTGTACTGACGGAGAATTGACTGTGCCGATTGAAGTTTGTGCGCGTCACGGTTACGTGACGATTCGACATCCGTCAGTCGTCGAGTTCGGCCATGTCCATCAGACCGGACGCGGCGGCCAGCGCGACTGCGCGGCGCGAGGCCTTGTCGAACGCGAGCGCGAGATAGCGCTCGGCGATCGTCTCCCGACCGGGAAGGGGCGGCGGACCGAGCGACCGGATCATCGCCGACGCGTCCTCCGCGGCGCGGATGAGTGTGACCGGCTCCTCGCTCGCGTCGACCCCGTCCCAGAAGTCGCGCCGCGGTGCCGCCTTGCGGCGCGGGTTGGAACGGCCGGACGCGCGGCGCCGGGGCGGGCTCATACGTTCACCCCTCCATTGAGATCGGGTTCGAGCAACTCCTCGGTGAGCAGCGCCTCGGGCCGGATCCCGAGCGCGAGCCGGAGCTGGTCCTGGTCGAGATCGGCGAGCGAGCTCGACTTCGGCAGCACGAGGTCGGCGATCCGACGCTTCCCCGCCACGACCTCCTCGACCCGTTCGTCGACAGTGCCGGGACAGATCAAGCGGTGACAGATGACGGTACGGGTCTGGCCGATGCGCCATGCGCGATCGCGGGCCTGGTCCTCGACCGCGGGATTCCACCAACGGTCGTACAGCACGACGTGACTCGCAGCCGTGAGATTGAGACCGGTGCCGCCGGCTTTCAACGACAGGACGAGCGCGCGGGGGCCGTCGCCACCCTGGAACTCGGCGATGATCTGATCACGCGCGGTGCGCGACAGACCGCCGTGATAACAGGCAACCTGGGTACCGGTGCGCTTCGAGAGATGATCGGCGAGCCGGATGCCCCATTGCGCGAAGTGCGTGAACACCAACACGCTCTCGCCCGCCGCGAACACCGCGTCGACGATCTCTTCGAGTCGCGCCAACTTGCCCGACCGGCCCGCCAGCGGGAGGTCGTCGTCCTGATACGCGGCGGGATGGTTACAGATCTGCTTCAGCGCCGTGATCGCGGCCAGGATCTGACCGTTGCGCGCTTTGCTCGGTTCGCCCTCCGCGAGCGCGGTGCCGGTCACCAACGTGTCGAGCAGCGCCTGGTACAGGCCGATCTGCTCCGGCGTCATCGCGCACCGGTCGAGCTCGTCGATCTGGTCGGGCAGTTCCTCGGCGATCGCGGGTTCCGCCTTCGTACGGCGGAAGACGAGGATGCCGTTGAGGGCGCGCATCGCGTCCTCGGCCTCGACGCGCGCGGCGCGTCCGTCGTTCGAGAGCCGCGCGATGAACTGCGGACGGGGACCGATCAAACCGGGGTTCGCGAAGTCGAGGATCGCCCAGAGGTCGCCCAGACCGTTCTCGATCGGCGTACCGGTGAGCGCGATGCGAGTTCTCGCCTCGATGCGCCGCAATTGCTGTGACGTTTCGTTGGCCGGGTTCTTGATCGCCTGCGCCTCGTCGAGCACGACCTTCGACCATGACACCTCCGCGATCGCGTCGATGTCGCGCACCGCGGTGCCGTAGGTGGTGATGACGACGTCGGCGTCGGCGATCTCGGAGTCGAGCTCGTCGGCGGTCGCACGCGACGCGCCGTGGTGCACGACCACCTTCAGGCCTGGCGCGAACCTCGCCGCCTCGGCCGCCCAGTTGCCGACGACGGCCGGCGGCGCGATCACGAGCGCGCGCCCGGTGCCCTGCGTGCGAGCCAGGTGGGCCAGCACCGTGGGCGTCTTGCCGAGACCCATGTCGAGGGCGAGACAGCCGCCGAGCTCGACGGCGTCGAGGAAGCCGAGCCAGGCGAGGGCCTCGGCCTGGTAGCTGCGGAGCTCGCCGACGAAGCCGTCGGGGTCGGTGACCGGCGCCATGGGGACGCTCTGGGCCTTGTGGAGCAGGT
>JAUZEI010000094.1 GCA_030839105.1 Actinomycetota bacterium | reverse complement strand
GCATTCCCACGGCTCGAACGCCTCCGAGAGCCTCCCGGCGGCGAGGAGCGCGTACCCGAGATAGCCCCGGAAGCAGTTGTTCACGGGGTCGCCCGAGATCGCGAGCTCGAAGTGCGCGACCGACTCGTCGAAGCGACCGAGCTGCATCAGCACCACCCCGACGTTGCTGTGCGCGGCCGCGCTCCCGCCGGCCAGCGTCAACGCGTGCGTCACCATCTCGAGCGCCTCGTCGAGGTGGCCGAGCATCCGCCGGTTGTTGCCGAGCACGGTCCAGACCGCGTGATCCTCGGCGCAGCCCAGCTCGATCGCGCGGCGCAACGAGACCTCGGCGCTGTGCAGCCGACCGAGGTGATGCAGGATCTCGCCGAGCACGCCGTGGTTCGGGCCGAACTCGGGTGCGAGCATCACCGCGCGCCGCATGGCGGCCGCCGCTTCGTCGTAGTGCTCCATGTCCTTCAGGGTCTGTCCGAGGTTGTGCCAGACCTGCCACTCACGCGGCGCGATCGCGACGAGCGCGCGTAACAGTTCCTCGGCCGCGCGCAGGCGCGCCACGCGCCGTAAGACGTTCGCGTAGTTGTTGTAGAAGCCGAACGATTCGAGCGTCGGCGGCCCGACCTCCGGAACAGCGGCCTCGAACAGATCGATCGCGGCGTCGAGTTCGTTGCGGTCGGCGAGGATCGCGCCGAGCAGCTGGGTGGCTCGCTCCTCGTGGGGATGATCGTCGAGCACGCGGCGATACGTCTGCTCGGCCGCGGCCTGGTCACCGGTGCGTTGCATGCGTTCGGCGGTCGCCAGCAGCAGGTCGATCGGTACGGACGCCGGCCGCGCCTGCAACTTCGCCTTCCACTTGCCGCTCAACGCCCCGCCTCTCGACCCGTACCCAGTCCCTGCTCAATCGGCCACCAAAGAGAGCCCGTGAGCGTTTGGACCATGCGCGGGGTATGCGCCGCGAGCGGCCGTCACGGACCGACGGAGGTCCGGCGAAGGAACTAGGCCTGCGCGTCGAACCGGTTCTCCGGGGGTACGGGCGGCATGCGAGGCAGCCGGCGCAGCTCCCGCCGGATCCGCTCCATGTCGTCGGCCAGTTGCGCCTGCAACGCCGCACCCCGATCGGCGCACGCCCGCGCGCGATCCACCAGGGCCGAGGGAATCTCGCCCTCTACCGGCGGCACGCCGAACGGTTCGACCGCGGCCGGATCACCGTTCTTCGACGCGGGCTCGGCCTGAACCAGGCGGCCTTCGCATTCCGCGATCGCACGCTCCCAGGCGTCCGCCCGGGTGGGGATGCCGAACCGGCCGGCATCAGCCGACCTCGGACGCCGCGGTCGGCACGATTCCGGATGCTTCGCGCCACGCGTCCCGCAGCGGGGCGACCAGCACGCGGCACTCCGCGACCCGACCCGCGTCCTTGTCGACGTTCGCGCCGACGAGCTCGAAGAACAAGAAGACAAAAATGTCCTTGAGGGCCCGGGCTGCGGGCCAGTGCGCTGCGTTCAGTGAGTCGTGCAATTCGGAGACGATTGCCTGGGCATGCAGGAGGCACTCGTGCGCCCGGGAGGGATCGGCGACGACGATCGCCTGCTCGGCCCGTTCGAGATCGACGACCAGTCGCTCGTACAGCGCGACGATCATACGCGCCGGCGACATCGTGTCGACGGAGTTGCTCACGTACGCCGCGCGCAACGTCGTTCGGTTCATCGGGAATCCGTTCGCCTGAGAACTCGTCATCGTGTTAGTTGCCGGACTTGTTCATCGAGTTGACCTGGTTCGTAAGGAAGGTGCTCTGCGACTTCAACGTCGAGATCGTGGCCTCGAGTGTGGCGTATTGCTGTCGCAGCCGGGTCTCGTAGGCCGTCACGCGCGTCTCCATCGACGCGACCTGATCGTTGACGAACTTCAATCGCGCCTTGAAGTCGTTTTCCGACGACGTGAGGTATCCGGAGATGAGGTCCGTCGCGTTCGAGATGGCCGTCTGAGCGCGCTGGGCAAGGCCCGGCGAGTAGGTGAAGTTCCCGAAGTCGCCGGTACCGGTCGAGGTGATCCGCAAGGCGAGCCCGCGGATCGTGGTGTCGTTGAACGGCGCCATCAGTTGTTGTCCGCTGCCAAGTGCGACGCCGCCGTTGATCGTGCCTTGGACGTCCTGGCCGGTGTGCGCCACGTAGCTTCCCGCGGTCGCGAGTGCGTCGACGTGAAGGAGAAGGTACCGCTGAAGGTGCCGTTGCCGGCGCTGACCGACGCGACCGCGTCGGCCGACGACGACGCCGCGAGAATGTTCCACGCCGACGGACGGGCCAGCGCGAGCGCGGCCGTGCCGAGGATCGACATCCCGGAGCGGATCAAGGCGTAGCTCTGCAACGCGATCTGCGCGCGCGTGCCCTCGTTCTTGATGGGGTTCTCGAGGGCGCGTTCCGACGCGACGAGTGCGCTGATGATCGCGTTCGTGTCCAGACCGGTGGCGAGCCGACCGATCGACTGTGATCCCGAACCGGCGGCCGTCTGGATGAGCGACGACGTCGGGTCGGTCGACGGAGTTGTCGGCGTCGCGGGGGTCGTCGACGTCGTGTTACCGATCGAAGTCAATTGCAGTCACCCCTTGGAGCTCGACTCGCGGCAGCATCGATCACCGGCGCTCCCGCGAAGGGTGGGGGAGTTGCCTCCCCCACACCTCCGGGTTGTTCTTCGGCCGTTTCGACCTGGGAACTGATCGGCTTCTTCGCCGCTTACTGGAGCAACCGCAGGATCCTCTGCGGGGCCGAGTTCGCCTGGGCGAGCATGGCCGTACCGGCCTGCAACAGGATCTGGTCTCGGGTGAAGTTGACCATCTCCGACGCGATGTCGGTGTCGCGGATACGGCTCTCCGAAGCGGAGAGGTTCTCCGTGATGACCTGCAGGTTCGCAATCGTCGACTGGAACCGGTTCTGGTCGGCACCGAGCTGACCTCGCAGCGCGGAGACCGATGCGATGGCGGCGTCGACCAGGGCCGCCGAGATGGCGTTCTGCGTGGTGTTGGTCACGTCGATGTTCGCCAGTGCGGTGTACGTGGTGTTCGTACCGCTGGTGACGCGTACGTCGTCGATGGAGACGTGGATCTGGTTGGTGTCGGTGACCTTCGCGCCTACTTGGAACACGCCGCCCGCGGTGTCGGCCACCGCGGCCGCACCGCTCGCGGTGATGCCTTGCGCGATGTCGGAGCCCACGCCGCTGATCGCGATGCCGGTACCGGCATCGGTGCTGTTGCGCTTGATGTTGACGCTCCAGACTCCGGAGCCGAGGTCGGTGACCTTGACCGTGACGGAGCCGGTGAACCCGGCGATGCCGGTGGTCTTGGCGTCGACGTCGGCTTGCAGTTCGCTCTGGAACGACGCGGCCGTGGCGTAGGTGCCGGCGTTGACCGAGACGGTCGCAATCAGGCTGCCTGCAGTGTTGCCGGCGTCGATGTTGATGCTGAACTGCAACGGGGCCGTCGCGGCCGTCAGGACGAGACCGTTGGTGAGACCCGTAGCGGTGCTGGTGAGCTGACCGGCCTGGGCACCGAAGCTGCCGTCGAGCAAGTTCTGATTGCCGAACGCGGTCGTGTTACCGATGCGGTCGATCTCGTCGCGCAGCTGCACGATCTCGTTCTGCGCAGCGGTGCGCGCCATCGAGTCGGACGACGCGGTGTTGGCCGACTGCACGATCAGGTCGTGGATGCGCTGGAGCATCGAGTTGACCTGGGTCAGTGCACCTTCTGCCGTTTGCACGACCGAGATGCCGTCTTGGGCGTTCTGGGTCGCGACCTTGAGCCCCGACATCTGCTTGTCGAGGTTCTGGCTGATGACGAGGCCGGAAGCGTCGTCGGCGGCCCGATTGATCCGGAAACCCGACGAGAGCTTCTCGAGGCTGCTCGCCAACATGTCGTTGGTGTTGTTGAGATTGCGATACGCGTTGAACGCCATGATGTTCGTATTGATGCGCATTGGCGCTTCTCCTCCGTGACGTGCTCGCCCAGTTCCTTGGCTTCCTCAATGCACTCCTGCCGAACCCCTTGGCAGTGACCCTGTCCTCGTCCGCGAATGCCCCGATGAATCGAGGCATTCGCCGGACGGCGATGTCAGCCGTTCGCGATCCCGACCATGTGCGTCGCTGTGATCGGCCGTTCCGACACGCGATCCCGCGGGGCGGAGCCACCCGCGACGGCGGAGTAGTACGCGGCTTTGCGGCGGGCGACGCGGCCGTTCGGCCGTGCCTCGGGCGCGAGCGCGTCGGGCTCGAGCTGAGAGTTCATGCCGTCCTTCAAGAGCAACAACGCCTCGGCGCGCAGCTGCGAGATGCGCGACTCACTGACGCCGAGCTCGTCGGCCAGGTCCTGCATCGAGCGCTCCTCGAAGAAGTAGCCCTGGACAACTCGCTGTAACCGCTCCGGTAGCGCGTGCACCGCGTCGATCAGGTACGCCTTGCGCTCGCGGTCGAGGATCGCTTCCTCGGGTCCCGCGTCGTCACCGGCGATGAACGACTCGGCGTCGCCTTCGATCACGAGCGAGTCATAGTTGAGCACCGTGGCGCGGTGCACGTCGTCGACGAGCTTGTGCACCGTCTCGGTCGGGACGTCGAGCATCGTCGCGACCTCTTCCGGGGTCGGCGTGCGACCGAGTTTGTTCATCAGCTCCTCGTGCGCCGCCTGGAGGCCGCGAGCGCGGGCCCGGACGGAGCGGCTCGCCCAGTCGCGACCTCGGAGCTCGTCGAGCAGCGCACCGCGGATGCGGGTCGACGCGAAGCGGTCGAAGGCGATGCCGCGTTCGGGGTCGTAGCTGCGGGCGGCCTGCGCCAGTCCCAGCATCCCGGCGGATACGAGGTCATTGCGGCTGACGTGACTCGGGACCCGATGGGCCACCTCCGAGACGACGTACTGGACGAGCGGCAGATGCTGGCGTACGAGGGTGTCCTCGTAGGTCGCCCGCTCGATGTCGATGTCGGCCTTCTGTGCTGGCTTCACGCGCTTTGCCCCCCAGTTCCCTTTTCAGGTGTCCACAGCCGTTGTGGAACTTGGAGGCAAACTTCGGCGCCGAAGGGTGCCGCTCTTGATAGGTCCTAGGGTTGAAAGAAGTGACCGCTTTGCGTGGCTTTCCTAGGCGCGATGCGTAGTATGCGCAGATCACGAATGCTGGGAGGCACGTGATGGTGCTCGATGCGCCCGGAAGTAACCGATCGGTCAATTCCCCAAATCAGCCGGCCGATCCGGCTGCGGCCGTCGTCGCGGACGAATTAGCCCTCGTCCGGGCCGGGATCACGGCGGTGCTCGACGGCCGCGGCATCGACGTGATCGCGCAGACGCGGTCGGGTCGCGAGGTCGTCAGTATCGCCACCGTCGACCGGCCGGATCTCGTGGTGCTCGGTGCGCCGGCCGATCCGGCTGCGGCCGTCGTCGCGGACGAATTAGCCCTCG
>JAUZEI010000088.1 GCA_030839105.1 Actinomycetota bacterium | reverse complement strand
CTCTCTCGCGATGCCGGCGTCGTGCGCGGTGTCGACGAATGGCCGAGCCGGCTGACCGCGTACGCGGCGACGCTCCCGGTCGACGAGCGCGGCGAACGTACGCGGAATCAGGTCGACGCGCTCGCGGCGTTCGTCTCCGGTCTCGCGACCGATCTCGACCCCGCCACGATGCCGCGCACGTGGAGCGGGCTTGCACGCTTGGCGCATCGGCTCGTGTATCGCTATCTCGGTGCCGAAGCGCGGCGCGGCTCCTGGCCACCGTTCGAACAGGTCGCGGCGCGCCGGGTCGAGATGGTGCTCGACCGGTTGGGCAACCTCGATGCGATCGATCCCGGGCCGACCATCGACATCTTCCGGCGCACCTTTCAGCTCGAGCTCGATGCCGCGCGCGATCGCGTCGGCAGCCTGGGCGACGGTGTGCTGGTCGGTCCCGTGGCCATGGCGCTGGGCGTCGACCTCGACCGGGTGTGGGTGTGCGGACTGGCCGAGGGTCTGTTCCCGACCGTTCCCCGGGACGATCCGCTCTTGTCCGACCGCGACCGCGCCGCACTCGGCGGTGAGCTCCGACTGCGGTCGGACCGCACCGCCGACGACGAACGCGCCCTGCTCGCGGCGCTGGCCTCGACGGCGCATGAGCGCGTGTGCACATACCCGCGCGGTGATCTGCGCAGGAGTACGGAGCACGTTCCGTCGCGATTTCTCCTGCCGACCATCGCGGGGGTGGGCGAGATACAGGCGATCCCGTCGTACGCGTACGCGGCCACTCATGTCGCGTTCCCCGCCAACCGCCACGAGCTCGAAGTGCGAGCGGCGATCGGCCGCGAGCCGTGGGTCGAGGCGGAGCCGGCCGTAGCCCTCGGGCTCGAGCTCACCAACAATCGCGCCGGCCCGGCGTTCACGCGTTTCGACGGCAACCTCTCGCATCTGGCTGATCGTTTGCAGGCCATCAGTCCCGCAGCGCAAGAGCGCGTGACGTCACCGACCCGCCTGCAGACGTGGGCGGCCTGTCCGCACGCGTACTTCATGGACAGCGTGCTGCGCGTCGAGCCCGTCGAGCGGCCCGAGGCGATCATGCAGCTGGCCCCCATCGATCGGGGCAGCCTCGTGCACGAGGTCCTCGACCGGTTCCTCGCGGGGGAGCTGGCGCGCTCGGGCGCGGGTCGTCCGTGGACCGACGACGACCGGAGCCGGTTGCATGCGATCGCGGAGGAGGAGTGCGACCGTGCCGAGGCGCGGGGCCTCACCGGCCGTCGGCTCTTGTGGCACCGCGACCGGCGCCTGATCCTCGCCGAGCTCGACGCGTTCCTCGATGCCGACGAGGAGTTCCGCGCCTCGGGCATCGCGGAGACGCTCGCCACCGAGCTGGCGTTCGGCATGCCCGAATCCGTCGGTCCCGCATTCGAGCTGCAGCTCGGTGACGGCCGGGTCGTGCGCGTGCGGGGGAAGGCCGACCGCGTCGATCGGCGCGCCGACGGCAACCTCGTCGTGATCGACTACAAGACCGGATCGCAACGCAAGTACAAGGCGATCAGCCAGGAAGATCCGGTCACGGCCGGTCTGCACCTGCAGCTGCCGGTGTACGCGTACGCGGCGCGCGCCGCGTACGGCGGGCCCGCGACCAAGGTGGAGGCGTACTACTGGTTCGTCGGGCGAGGCAGGAACGAGAAGGTCGGCTACGAGGTCGACGAAGCGGTCGACGCCGTGTTCGTCGACACGGTGCGAACCATCGTCGACGGCATCGAAGCGGGGGTGTTTCCCCTCGCGCCGGTCGAACCCGCGCCGTCGCCGTTCATCGCGTGCCATTTCTGCGATCCCGACGGTATGGGCACGAACGACCGCTGGCGCGAGTGGGAGCGTAAGCAGAACGCCCCCGAGCTCTCGGTGTTCCGCAGCCTCTCTGTTCCGGTCGAGGAGCGAGCCGGGTGACGGAGCAACTGGAACTGTTCACCGAGCCGGGCGACACGCCGGCGCGGGAGTCGATTCGTACCACCCTCGACGCAACGCTCTTCGTGGAGGCCGGAGCGGGCACGGGGAAGACCGCCGCGCTGGTCGACCGCGTCGTCGCGTTGGTCACCAGCGACAGCGACAACGACGGCGCAGGTGATGGCACCGGTGGTGACGGCGGTCCCGTGCCCATGGCGGCCATCGCGGCCATCACGTTCACCGAGAAGGCGGCGGCCGAGCTGCGGGACCGCGTGCGTAGAGAGCTGCGGGCGCGCGCCGGTGATGCGTCGCAGCCCGAGAACGTGCGAGCGCGGTGCGAGACAGCACTCGCCGAGCTCGACGGCGCTGCGATCTGCACGCTGCACGCGTTCGCGCAACGCATCCTCACCGAGTTTCCCATCGAGAGCGGACTCCCGCCCCGCATCGAAGTCCGCGACGAGATCTCGTCGCGTATCGCGTTCGAGGAGCGGTGGCGCGAGTTCGCCGACGAGCTGCTCGACGAGCCCGAGCTGGAATCCACGATGCTCGTCCTGCTCGCGTCGAACGTGAAGCTGACGCATCTCCGGAGGGTCGCCGAGATCCTCGACGACAACTGGGACCTCCTCGATCACATCGACGCGCCCGGGCCGCTGCCCGCGCTCGACATCGAGGGATGGCTCACCGAGCTCGACGAGGTCTGCAAGGCGGGAACCGGTTGTCGGTTCGAGGACGACAAGTTGTTGCTCCGGCTCGACGAGTTCGCCGAATACCGCGACCGGCTCTGGGCCGCGTTCGACGACGCCGAGCGCATCGAGCTCCTGCTCGCCGCCAAGCCCGCGTTCAATGTGAACCGCGTCGGACGCGCGACCAACTGGGTCGACATCGAGCTGGTCCGTGCACCACTGATCAAGCTCGGTGAACAGCGGCGCGCGATGACCGACGCGGTGCTCGACGTCGCCATCAAGCGCGCGGTCGCCGCGATCGCGGTCTACGTCGAGGGCGCGGTTGCCCGCCGGCGCGTTGCCGGCGAGCTCGACTTCCACGACCTGCTCGTCCTGGCGCGCATGCTGCTGCGCGATCCCGAGCACGGCGCGCCCGCCCGGGCCCGGCTCCGCCGGCGGTACCGCCGGATCCTCATCGACGAGTTCCAGGACACCGATCCCATCCAGGTCGAGTTGGCCGCGCTCCTCGGCTCCGCCGATCCGGCCGACGGTGCCCGGCCCTGGGACGAGATGAGCGTCGACCCCGGACGGCTGTTCTTCGTTGGCGATCCGAAGCAGTCGATCTACCGCTTCCGCCGGGCCGACATCGCCACGTTCCTCGCCGCGCAGGATCGCTTCGCCGATCCGGCACCGTTGTTCCTCACGTGCAACTTCCGCACGGCGCCCGCCGTGCTCACGTGGATCAATCACGTCTTCGCCGAGTTGATCCAGTTCTATCCCGCGTCCCAGCCCGAGTACCGGGCCCTCGACGCGGCCCGGCCGGTGCCGGCCGGCAACGACCGCGGGGCCGTGCTGCTCGGCGTCGAACCCCATACCGACGTGCTCGACGCGGGAGCGCTGCGCGCCCGCGAAGCGGCCGACGTCGCCGCGATCGCGCGTGCCGCGGTCGCGGAGGAATGGCCGGTCTACGACAAGGACCGCGACGAGTGGCGCCCGGCCCGCCTCGGCGACGTGTGCATTCTCCTTCCGGCCCGCACCTCGCTGGGGTATCTCGAGCGCGCGCTCGCGGAGGCGGAGGTGCCGTATCGCGCCGAGACGAGCTCGCTCGTCTACAGCAGTCGCGAGGTCCGCGATCTCCTGATGACGTTGCGTGCCATCGACGACTCGAGCAACTCGCTCGCATTGGTGGCCGCGCTGCGCTCGTCCATCTTCGGGTGCGGAGACGACGATCTCTTCTCGTACTACGTCGAGCACGGCGGCCGATGGAACGTCGCGCTCGCCCCGCCCGAAGATCTGGCGCTCGACGATCCGGTCGCGAGCGCGATGCGATTCCTCGGCGAACTGCACCGCGAACGCATGTGGTCGACCCCGAGCGAGCTCCTCGAACGGATCGTGCGCGAACGCTCTGTGATCGAGGTGGGCGCGTTGACGGGTCGCTTCCGCGACGTCGCCCGGCGGGTGCGCTTCCTGATCGATCAGGCCCGCGCGTACTCCGACGCAGTGAGCGGCACGTTGCGCGACTACCTCGCCTGGGCCGAGATGCAGGGCGCGGAAGGCGCGCGGGTCGTGGAAGCCGTCGTGCCCGAGACCGACGACGACGCGGTGCGGATCATGACGATCCACGGTGCCAAGGGGCTCGAGTTCCCCATCGTCGTGTGTTCCGGCATGACCACCGCGGCCCAGATCGCGAGCCGGGGCGTCGACGTGCTCTTCCCGCCGTCCGGCGGCTGCGAGGTGAAGATCGTCAAGGGCGTGCAGACCGCGGAGTTCGAGCTCTACAAGCCGATCGACGAGCAGATGGGCTTTCACGAGAAGCTGCGACTGCTCTATGTCGCATGCACGCGGGCCCGTGACCATCTCGTCGTCTCGGTGCACCGGAAGGTGCGCGCGACCCCGACCGAACGCACGCATTGGACCCACGCCGAACTGCTGTGGGAGGCCGCCGAGCACGCGTCCTGGACCGAGCGCGGCGCACCACCCGGCCCGCGCCCGCCGACCGGCGCGCCGAAGGCCGCAAGTGGCATCGCTTCCGGGGCCGGGATCGCGCCCGGATCGGTCCTCGCGCCCGGGATCGCGCCCGAGGTGTGGCAGGCCGAATACGACCGCGCGCACGACCGCGGGAACCGGCGC
>JAUZEI010000081.1 GCA_030839105.1 Actinomycetota bacterium | reverse complement strand
CGACGCCTTCCCGCACGTGCCGATCGATCAGCTGCAACCGGGTGATCTCGTGTTCTTCGGCGACTCGGGTCCGACGAACCACCACGTCGGCATGGTCGTCGCTCCGGGCATCATGATCGACGCGCCTCATACCGGCGCCTACGTCGAGCTCGTCAGTTACTTCCGACCCGATCTCGTCCCGCTCGGGGCACGGCCGTCGGCGCCGAAGCCGTAACGGTCGTCAGCGGGGAGCGTCGGCCGCGGCGCGGTTCAGTGACCGTCCGACGACGATCGCGGCGATCGCGTCGGCGGAGCTCACCCCGAAGCACGCCTGGAGCTCGTCGATGACGCTCTTCATCGAGTGATCGGCCTGGAGGAGTTCTTGTGCCCGGCGAACCGGTGCCAGTTGGCGTCCCATGCCGATTCATCGACCGGTCTGCCCGGCTCGCCAGGATTCGCCGATTTCGACCACGGCATCGCGACTTGCACGACCCATCTCGATCAGTTACGATATATCGCAATACCTCGTCACAAGTGCCACGCGACCAGTTCGCGACCGGCCATGGGAATTCCGGAGCGCCGGTCGGCGCCACCCACCCCGAGGTACACGTTCCTAAGGAGAACAAGCGATGAGAGACTTCCGAGAACAAGGCCGCGGCCACCGCGGCCACCGTCATGACCCAGAAGGCTGGGAGGGCCGCCGGCGAGGCGGTCGCATGCGCCGGGGCGACATCCGCACTGCGCTCCTCGCGATCCTCGCCGAGGAACCGGGCCACGGTTACGACGTCATCCAACGCCTGGAGGAGAAAACCTCCGGCGCGTGGCGTCCGAGCCCCGGTTCCGTGTACCCGACACTGCAACTCCTCGAGGACGAAGGACTCGTCCGGTCCGTCGAACACGACGGCAAGCGCGTGTTCGAGGTGACCGATCAGGGTCGAGAGGAAGCGGCCCGCCGGATCGAGGAGGCGGGCGGAACCCCGTGGGAGATCGCCGGCCGCAACGACACCGGTGTCGGCGAATTCCGCAACGCGGTGCGCCAGCTACTGGTCGCTTCGAAGCAGGTCATCGCGTCGGGCAACCAGCAGCAGGTGGAGCGCATGCTCGAGATCCTGAAGCAGGCGCGCAAGGAGATCTACACGATGCTGGCCCAGGACTGACCAACGTGCCGCGTCCGGCCGCTTCGACCGACAGCCCGACCTAGATTCGTTCCGGATGAGCCCGGGCCGGCCGAACGACACCGTCGAAGAGACGTGGATGGCCGAGGCGCTCGCCCAGGCGGCGCTCGCGCTCGGACACGGCGACGTGCCGGTCGGCGCGATCGTCGTCCGGCTCTCGACGGGCGAGATCGTCGCCCGCGCGCACAACGCCCGCGAGCGCGACCACGACCCGACCGCGCACGCCGAAGTCTTGGCTCTCCGCGCCGCCGCGGCCGGCGCCGGCACCTGGCACCTGGACGACCACGCGTTGGTGGTGACGCTCGAGCCGTGCCCGATGTGCGCGGGCGCGGCGTGGGCGGCGCGCATCCCCGTCGTCGTCTTCGGAGCCGCCGACCCGAAGGCGGGCGCGACCGGCAGCCTCTACAACTTCGCCGTAGATCCTCGCCTCAACCACCAGACCCGGGTGGTCGCCGGAGTGATGGCCGAGGAGTGCGGCGATCTCCTCACGACGTTCTTCCAATCGAGGCGCACTCCCTGATCCCGTACTATCTCGCCCCGGAGGGATGCGAGAGCGGCCGAATCGGATGGTCTCGAAAACCATTGTGGCGCAAGTCACCGTGGGTTCAAATCCCACTCCCTCCGCCATACGGGCCCGGATCAGATGTCTACGAATCGGGTGGAACGAAGCCCTGGCCCCAGGGCCAGGGCTTCTTCTCTTGTCCCGTCGCCGGGCTCGTCGATCGTCACGATCCGGTCGGGCTCCGGGCGGCGACGCGTGCGAATGATCTCGGCGGCGACGAGCAGGAGCACGACAAACCGGTAGGCGACCGCGATCCCGAGGAGGTATCCCGAAGTGGGCCGGTGGAGGAAGTGGTCGTCCGACGCGGTGAGAACGAACACGAGGAAGCTGGCGACGTAGAAGTGCCCGACCAGCTTGCGCCGCACGGGCAGCAGCACGAAGAACGGAACGATCCAGAGGTCGTACTGCGGCGAGTAGATCTTGCTCGAAGCGAGGCACACAATCGTGGCGAGCGCGCACGCGGCGACGGGCGAGATTCGCACCCGCGCCACCGCAATTACGAGCGCGAGCATCGCGGCGCCCATGATGACCACCGAGAGCATCGTCACGACGTGTACGAGCACGTCTTCGTGCAACCACGTTCGCAGCGTCGGGCCGCGGAAGACGAAGTACCAGATCGATCCGCGGTCAGGTCCGCGGTCGCGGTGGAAGCGGAGTAGGTAGCCGAGCGAATCCGGCGCACGCGCGTAGACGGGAACGACGACCGCACCGAAGCCGACGACCGCACCGACGACGAGGGCGGCGGCTTTGCGGCCCTGACGCCGACCGAGAGAAGCCGCCGCGAGGATCGGAACGAAGAGCGCGGGATACAACTTCGCGGCTGTGCCCACGCCGAGGAGCAGTCCGGCCGAAGCGGCGTACCCGCCCTCCCACACGTACAACGCGATCGTCGCGGTCGCGACCGACAGGAGATCCCAGTTCTGGAGTCCCTGGACCAGCAATGGTGGCGCGAGGGCCCACCGCCACGCTCGGCTCCCGTCTCGGCGCCACAGCACCCACGTGGTCACCGCAGCGAGCCCGGTCAACAAGACCATGTTCACGAGGAACGGGTTGCGATAGCCGTGATCGAAGGGAACCGTTGCGGCGTACATCACGACACCGATCAAGGGTGGATATTCGAGGTCGCGATCGATGTAGGGAGCGTGGGCGTGGTCGATACCGCGGTCGCCGTACATGCGCCCGATGTCAAGGCCGCACACGTCGTAGCAAGGCATCCGGACGGCCGTGTTCAGGCAGAAACCGAGCACGACGAACACGACGACCGCGAGTCCCGCGCCGGGAACGAGTTTTCCCGCCGCTGCACGTTCCCGCCGCTTGTTCCCGTTCATGCAACCCACCCGCGCACGCGTCGACCGGCGCGTCGCCCGCCGCCCGGTGCTCGCGAGCGCGATGCCGAGCACCGCTATAGCCCGATCCGGCCGCCGACTCAAACCCCCGGGCGTTCGCGACTTGTTGCGGCTACGCGAAGCCGAGGTTCGCGTAGATCTCGCGCGTCGCCGACGAGCGATTCAACGTGTAGAAGTGGAAGGAGTCGACGCCACCGGCCATGAGCTCGTGGCACAGCTCAGTGGTCGCTTCGATACCCACCGCGCGCATGGCCTCGTCGTCGTCCTCGACCGCGCGCAGCCGGCTCTCCAGTGAACGGGGAAAATCGGCGCCCGACATCTCCGCCATGCGCTTCACCGACTTCACGTTGAGCACCGGCATGATTCCCGGGATCACGCGGGTGGTCACGCCCTGCTCTCGCATGTCGCCGAGGAACTCGAACCAGATGTCGGCCTCGAAGAAGAACTGCGAGATACCGAAGTCGGCGCTCGCCAACTTCTCCGCTTGACGCTGCCGATCCGACGGGCGGTCGCTCGACGCGGGATGACCTTCCGGGTGCACCGCCACGCCCACCGAGAAATCACCGACGGCGCGGACGAGATCTATGAGGTCGGTCGCGTGCGAGAGGTCGCCGGGCGGAAGATCGAGGTCCTTGGGCGGGTCGCCGCGTAGCGCCAGGATGTTGCGGATACCCGCGCCGTCGTAGCGCGCCACGATCTCGGTGAGCTCTTGGCGCGTGTGCGCTGCGCATGTGAGGTGCGCCATCGCGGTGAGCGACGTCTCGCGGTTGATGCGCGTGACGATGTCGTGTGTCATCTCGCGCGTCGTCCCGCCCGCGCCGTAGGTCACCGAGACGAACGTGGGATGCAGCGGCTCGAGGTCGCGCAGCGTCTCTTCGAGTTGCAGCTCGGCGGCGGGTGACTTGGGCGGGAAGAACTCGAACGAATGGCTCGGCCCGGACTCGAGGATGTCAACGATCTTGCTCATCGGATCGAAAGGCTACCGAGCCGGAGCGGTGCCTATTTCGTGGGATTCCGAGTAGCGGGTGCAGCATCCGTCCGAGCAGAACCAGACATCGGTCCCGTCGTGCACGAGGTGGGCCGGCGCGTTCGCCTTCTCGACCTGCATGCCGCATACCGGATCGGTGGCGTGGCGCTTGTCGGCCGTGTCGCGTTTGTACTGCCGGTACAGCCAGA
The DNA here is from genome assembly GCA_030839105.1 of Actinomycetota bacterium. Classification (GTDB taxonomy): domain Bacteria; phylum Actinomycetota; class Acidimicrobiia; order IMCC26256; family PALSA-610; genus PALSA-610. The sequence continues at coordinate 6,904 of JAUZEI010000081.1, read as the reverse complement.
ACAACACCCCGAGCACGAGCAGGAATGCGATGTTGAGAAACGTCGTGTAGTTCCATTGCAAACGGTCGGGGACGACCGCCTCCGGGCGTTTGGTGGGAACTGCGCCAAACAGTTGGAAGACCCCTTCGACCACCAGGCCCGCGATCGACATCAGTGCCCAGAACGTCGCGAACACACGAAGGGTCAACGCGGTGCCGTAGTACTTCCGGTAGATGAGCAACAACGGCAGCGTGATGAGGTCGGCGAAGATGAAGCTGACCACGCCTCCGAACCCGATGCCTCCGTGCCAGAGCGCAGCCGCCATGGGCACGTTGCCGATCGAGCACACGAAGCTGATCACCGCGATGAACGGGCCGAGCAGGACGTTCTCGAGCGTCGTCCAGAATCCGTGCCCGTGCAAGAACACGTCGTTCCACCACTCCATCGGGACGAGGATGGTGAGAAAGCCCGCGACGAGATAGCCGACGACGAGCTCCCGGCGCAGCATGCGCAGATCGGAGAACGTGAACGCGGCCGCGTCGCTCCAACCGGCCTTGGTACGGATCGACGCGCCGTGGTCGTCGGACGCGTGTTCGTGGTCGTCGTCGCCTCGGTGGGCAGTCGTGCTCGGTGGTGCGGACGGATCGAGACGCGCCCGCGCCGCCCGCACGAGTCTCGGCGAGAACGCCACGCCACCGACGAGCGCCAAACCGACGATCATGATCGGGCCGCCGAGGAACTCGGCCAGCGCGAACTGCCAGCCCATCAGCACGAGGAGCACGACACCGAGCTCCACGACGAGGTTCGTCGACGCGAACATGAAGATCATCGCGGTCGTGAAGTCGGCGCCCTTCTGGAAAAGCGATTTCGACATCGCCGTTGCCGCGTAGGAACAGCTCGACGAAGCCATCCCGAAAAGCGAGGCCCGCGCCACCGCGGGAGCGCGATGATCGCCGAGAACGCGCTCCATCCGGCGTTTGGACGCGAACGCCTGCACGGCGCCCGACAGCGTGAAGCCGAGGACAAGTGCCCACAGCGTCTCCCAGAACATGAAGAACGCTTCGCGCAGGCTGTCAACGATGTCGCCCACCGAGATGAACGCGAGCATGCTCGACGCGTTCACGGCGTTCTCACGATCGCACCAAGCGCGCGATCGCAGCCGACGCTTCGGCGATCTTCTCGTCGGCTGCCGCACCGCCCTTGCCGACTGCGTCCGCGACGCAATGGGCGAGATGCTCGTCGAGCAGCTCGAGCGCGACCGCTTGCAACGCCTTGGTCGCGGCGGAGATCTGCGTCAGCACGTCGATGCAATAGGCGTCGTCGTCGACCATGCGCTGCACTCCCCGCACCTGGCCCTCGACGCGCCGGAGACGTTGCTGGATCGCGCTCTTCTTGTCGGTGTAGCCGGCCATGCTGTAACTATACCCGGGTAGGGTACCTTGTGCAAGGCCGCAGGCGGTAGCTACGGACCGTTTCGACAACACCCAGACCTACGCGTCACAGCTCGCCGAATACCGCGCCGAGCCGCCCGTGCGATCCTCTTCGAAAACGGCTTCGGCCACCCGGACAACCGCGCGCCGTTCGGCGACTACGAGTCACGTTCCCCTTCGTGGCCACCCCCGAACGTGAAGCCGACTTCGTTGTACTTCCATTCGCGGTCACGGTCGAGTTCGCACCGGCGCACGCAACGGTCGCCGCCACGGCGTCGAACAGCGTCGTGATCCACCGGGAACGGCGACACCCGCAGGGCCGCGACGTCCTCGACGACCGCGCCGACCGCGGTTCGTGCGGGAAGCGGTTCTTCTGACCGGGGGCGTGTCGGAACGCGCCCCGGAGCGGCCGTTCGACCCTCCTCTAGACTCCGCGCGATGGTCGAGACCGAGCCGCAGGCCGAGAAGAAGGAACGCTGGAACTTCTCGTGGAAGCACCTCTACTCGGAGGTCGTGACCACCGGATTGTGTACCGGCTGCGCGGGCTGCGTGATCGCGTGTCCCCACGACGTCCTCACCTATGACGACCTGAACGGCGTCTACAAGCCGATCCAGACCGAGGCCGACTACGGCGGTCCGGGCGACTGCAGCCACGGCGACAAGGCCTGCACGTCTTGCACGCGCGCCTGTCCCCGGTTTCGCGCTTGGGAACCCGACATCGACAACTTCATGTTCGGCCGCACGCGTGAGACCGAAGAGCTGAGCGGGGTGTTCAAGGACATCTGCCTGGCGCGGGCCGCCGACCCGGAATTGCACGAGGTCGGACAGGACGGCGGTCTCGTCTCCGCCATGCTCGTGTACGCGCTCGAGCACGACATGATCGACGCCGCTCTCGTTTCGTACCTCGAGGGCGACGGCTCCACGTGGAAGGCGATCCCGGGGATCGCGCGGACGCGTGACGACATCGTCGCGTCGGCGGGCAGCCGCTACACCTATTCCGCGAACACGCTCGCGTACATGGATCTCGAGAAGGAAGACGAACGCATCGCGCTGGTCGGCATGTCGTGCCAGTCGTCGATTCCGCCGGTGATGAAGCAACGCAAGGCGGGCAAGGTCGCGCGCCGGCTCGCGCTGAGCATCGGCTTGTTGTGCTCGAAGACGTTCGACGACGCGATCTTCGAAGAGCTCTTCGAGGCGAAGTACGGCCTGAGGAAGGCCGACATCAAGAAGATGAACATCAAGGGCGTCTTCCAGATCTGGATGCACAACGGCGACTACCACGAGGTGCCGCTGAAGGAGTGCCACCAGTGGACGCGCGAGGGCTGCAAGATGTGTCCCGACTTCGCGGCCGAGCACGACGACTTCTCGTTGGTCGTCATCGGGAAGTACAACGACTGGACGCTCACGATCGTGCGCACCGACGCCGGCCGCGACCTGATGGAGCGCATGCTGGCCGACGGAGTCATCCAGACCCGGCCCGGCGACGACGACCCGGAGGCGATCGCGTTGATGCACAAGCTGTCGCGGCGCTCGCGGAAACGGTGGCCCGAGTTCGCGTTGCCCGAGCCGGGCCTCGTACCTCCACTGCCGCCGAAAACCGCGTAGACGGTGCGCGTCTGCGCACTGGTGTCCGATCTCATGGACCGCTCGAAGATCACTTCGGCGATCCCGGACGTCGGCTTCATGCTCGACGGCACCGCCGATGTCGTCGTCGTCGACATCTCGCGCAGCGCGCAGGTCGTAGCCGAGATTCGGTCCGAGATGCCGAGCGTGCGCATCGTCTGTTACGGCCCGCACGTCGACGACGAAGCAGCCACCGCCGCGCGCGCCGCGGGCGCCGACGTGGTGATGCCCCGCTCGCGTTTCTTCCGCGACCCCGGCGCCGCGATCGCAGGTACGTAGCGCCACTCCGTGCGACGCCGGGTCAGATCAGATCATCGGCCAGGGGTAGCAGTGGTAGTCGTTGTCGGCTTCGGGAAGCGCTCCGGTTGCGAGGAGGTGCTCGACTCGGGCGCGCAGCGCGTCGAGCTCGAAGCGGTCGAGGGTGTCGACGAGGTGCTCGCTCACGTCTCCGTTGTGCAGCTGCTGCGCGAACCGGTGAAGGTCGCCGCACACGTCCGGGCTAATCGACTCGCCGCCGAAGTCCCAGATGACGGTCCGCACCTTCCACTGCGCGTGGAACGACACGCCGTGGTCGATCCCGAAGATGCGCCCGCCCGCGAGTGCACGGAGGCAGTGGCCACCCTTGCGGTCGGTGTTGTTGATCACCACGTCGAACGCGGCCATGCGCCGGAACGCGTCGCCGTGCTCCTCGAGCAACGTGAAGTAGTGCTCCTCGGGATCGTGCTCGACGAAGCGCTGCATCATGCCGATTCCCGCCGGGCCGTCGCGCAGCACCGTGTCGGGGACGATGTCCCAGCCGAGCGCTTCCGATACCTCGAACGCGGCGACTTCGCGGTGGCACAGCGTTCCGCGCCGAAAGTCCCACAGCGGGCGCTCGCCGCGCTGCGGCTTGTAGATCGCGAGCAACTCGTCGCCGCCCGGGGAGAGGTTCACGAGGAAGGTGGCGTTCGACGACCAGGGCATCCGACCCAACACGTCGACGTCGCCGTCGCGCAGCAACTCGCGCGCCCGGTCCTCGGACACCTGCATCGCTCTGCTCGTCAGTTCCATCGAGGACAGATGTGCCCGTCGGGGTTCATCGGGAAGTCGCACAGCGGGCAGTTCGGGCGACCACCCTCGACGGCGGTGACACCGTTGCGCATCATGACGCGAATCTGCGCGCGCGTCGCGTACAACCGTGCGATGCGGCCCTCGGCTTCGTCGGGCGGCGGGGGCGGCTCCTCGTCGTCCTCCTCGGCCGCGTCCTCGCGCAGTTCGATGAGCACGAGGCCGCGCTCCGCGTCGTAACCGATGCCGATGAGCCGCGCTCGGAAGAGCGGCTCGTCCTCGCGGACCGCGCCACCGTCGACCTCTACCGCGCTCGGCGGCTCTTCGGGCTCCTCCTCGGCGATGCGGTCGAGGAACTGTTGCGCCTCGACCGCAAGGAGCCGCACCTGTTCCTTCTCGACGAGCACCGACAACACGGCGGAACCTTTGCGCGCCTGGATCACGAACGTGCGTTGCCCGGGCTGACCGAACGCGCCGGCGGCGATGTCGTCGACGGGATCGAACTCGATGAAGTCGGTCATGGTGACACCTGTTCGGCGGCGGCATCAGTGGTCTCGGCGAGTGCATCGGGCTCCGGCAGCAGGTCGTCGAGCCCGCCGGTGTCGTTGCACTTCACCATCATCACGCCGTACGTGTGGAACTCGAACACCGTGACCGAAGCGGGCGAGACGTGCACGCGCTGGAACAAGTCGAGATGCATGCCGCTGTAATGCGCGATCGCCGACTTGATCGGATCGGCGTGACTCACGACGACGATCGTCTCGTTCGGGTGCCGGGCCACGACCTCGTCGAGCGCGGCGACGGTACGCGCTTGCATCTCGGTGATCGACTCGCCGTTCGGGAAGCGGGCCCGGCTCGGCGAGACCTGCACGACTTTCCACTCGTCGGTCTTGGCGAGATCGGCGATCTTTCCGCCGGTCCAGTCGCCGTATTCGGCTTCGATGACCCCCGGCAGGGGTCGCACTTCGAGCGAGTGGTGCGCGGCGATCTGTTGCGCGGTCTGGGTCGTGCGTTCGATCGGACTCGCGTACACCGTGGTGATCGGCAACTTGGCGAGCCGCTGCGCGGTTGCTTCGGCCTGTCCGACGCCCTTCTCCGACAGGTCGATGCCGGGCATGCGTCCGGACAGCAGCGGACCCGTGTGCGCGGTGACAGCGTGACGAACGAGGACGAGTCGCGTCGGTGGTTTGGGCTTCTCCGCCGGACCTGCGTTCCCGGTCGCGGCGTCCTCCTCGGTTGCGGTGGGCGCCTCGGTCTTCGACATGGCTGCCAAGATACCGGCCCCGATCCCGTACGATCCCTCGCGATGACCGACGTGAACCTGTCTGCCAGCGGACCGCCCGAGACGATTCTCGACCCCGAGCCCGACGAGGCGCAGGAGGCGTTGCGAGCCGCACTCGCCCGGGTCGACGGGCGCCGCGACGCCGTCGCCGACGTTTGCGCCCGCTGGCCGCGCGACCTCGATGCGTGGGCCCAACTCGGACGCCTCGGACGCGACGACGTCGAGGCCTACGCGTACTTCCGAGTCGGCTACCACCGTGGGCTCGACCGGCTGCGCCAGTCGGGTTGGCGCGGTTCGGGATACGTACGTTGGCGCTACGAGACGAACCGGGGCTTCCTGCGCGCGCTCGACGGCCTGCGCAGCGCGGCCGAGGCGATCGGCGAGCCCGACGAGGCGCAGCGGTGCGCCGAATTCCTCCGTCAACTTGACCCCGATTACACGCCCGGCCGCGAGTAGCGTCATCGCGTGAAATCGAAGCTTCGGTGCGCCCACGCCCGCACTGCGACGAGGGAGTCCTGCTTGTGAAGCGCGCGCTCATCACCGGTATCACGGGCCAGGACGGGCGCCACCTCTCGCAGTTCCTGGCCGACAAGGGCTACCAGGTGTTCGGTCTCGTGCACGGGCAGGCAAACCCGAAGATCGAGATGGTGCAGGCCGAGAACCCCGCACTCGAGTTCATCGAGGGCGACCTGCGCGACTTGTCGTCGCTCATCGGTGTCGTCGAGCAGGTGCAACCCGACGAGGTCTTCAACCTCGGCGCGATCAGCTTCGTGCAACTTTCGTTCAAGCAGGCGGAGCTGACCGCGGAGATCACGGGTCTCGGCGTGCTGCGCATGCTCGAAGCCGTACGCATCGTCGGCGGCACCGACAACAACCCGATTCGCTTCTACCAGGCGTCGTCGTCGGAGATGTTCGGCAAGGTGCAACAGACACCTCAGACCGAGGTCACGCCCTTCCATCCGCGCTCGCCGTACGGCGTGGCGAAGGTGTTCGGTCATTACACGACGCTCAACTATCGCGAGGCGTACGGCATCCACGCGAGCAGCGGGATCTTGTTCAACCACGAAGGACCGCGGCGCGGCCTCGAGTTCGTGACGCGCAAGGTGACGAACTCGGTCGCGCGCATCAAGCTCGGCCTGCAAGAAGTGATCACGATGGGCAACATCGATTCGTCACGCGACTGGGGCTACGCGGGCGACTACGTCGAGGCGATGTGGATGATGCTCCAGCAGGACGAGCCCGACGACTATGTCATCGCGACCGGAGAGACCCACACCATTCGCGATCTGCTCGACGTGTCGTTCAAGCACGCCGGCATCGACGACTGGGCGCCGTACGTCCAGCAGGACCAGCGCTTCTACCGGCCGGCCGAGGTCGACCTGCTGATCGGCGACGCGTCGAAGGCGCACCGCAAGCTCGGGTGGAAGCCGCGCGTGAGCTTCGAAGAGCTCGTCCGCATGATGTACGAGCACGACCTCGCCGAAGAGAGCCGCAAAGCGGGGTTATAAGAACTCGGCTACGACCGTCCGGCCCTCCATCTCCC
>JAUZEI010000020.1 GCA_030839105.1 Actinomycetota bacterium | reverse complement strand
TCAACAAGTCGATGGCCGGCATCGCAACAACGTGCAGTGGCAACGGCTATTACACCGTCGCTACCGACGGTGGCGTCTTCACCTTCGGCGACGCAAGATTCCACGGATCCATGGCCAACCTCGCGCTGCGCTCGCCGATCTTCGACGTCGTGCCCAACTGCTCCGACACGGGTTATTGGCTCGTCGCCGCGGACGGAGGCGTTTTTGCCTACGGCGACGTCCGGTTCTACGGATCGATCGTGGGCCGAAGTGTCACCGCGCCGATCGTCGGCCTCGTCCCGACACGATCGACCCGCGGCTACTGGATCATCGCCGCAGACGGCACGACCTATCCGTTCGGCGACGCACACCACTGAACCGGGAGCACCCGCTCCTATGTCGACCTCGTGTCGACCACGATTTCGCATCCATCACTCCGGTCGAGGAAGCGCAGAACATCCGCGGCATCGGCGCGCAGGGCCGTCACCACTGCGGGCTTCAGCCTTTCCAGGGGCTTCACCGTCAACGTCGACGCGCTCAATCCCCACGTCGCGACGGCTCGGCCGTCAACGAGCGCAAAGGGCCGGAACAAGCCGTTGGTCGTCACGATGCCGCCGTACGACCCGATGATCGGTGCGCGCGACACCCAGCCGTGCAGCAACGGATCGAACGGACCGAGGAGTCGCGGGTTCGGGAGCGGTGGCGCGGTGCCCCGCGTCGCGAGATCGAAGAGGCCATCGGCGCGCGGCACCAGCGCGTCGACGATGCCGTCGAACGCGGCGCGCGCGTCCCGCAACGTCACCCCGGCCCACCGTGCGAGGTCTCGAGGGTCGGCCGGCGCGTGCCCATCGAGATATCGCCGCGCCAGGCGCGCGAGCCCATCCGCCCGCGCGAGTGGTTCCGGCGGCTCACCCAACCAGTCGGACGCACTTACGAACGCATGCTCCGACCCCCGCATGGGCCCGCGCACGACATCACTGCGGAGCGACGCGGCCAGCAGCACGTGCACGAGGGCCTGACCCTTGGTCGGAACGTGCGCCGCGTCGAGTCGTTTGCGCAACTCGGCACGGGTCTGCGCGCCGTGCGAGCGCACCGCGTCGACCACAACCTCCACCCCACGCGCCGCCTGGCGATCGCTGACGCCTTCTTGGTGCAGCCGGGTTCGGTTCGTGACCGCGATCTGCGGGGTCGTGAGCGGGTGCAACCACCAGTAGTCGTCGGCGCCGACGAGTTGGAGCGTGCCCCGATTCAGCCACGTGATGAGCAGCGACCGGCGTTCGCTCAGGGCGGCGTCCACATCGGCGGCATGCAGCCCGGTGCCCGAAGCGCGGCTGCGGACGGCGAGCCGTGCCCCGCGTCCGTCCTGGGCCTGGACCGCGAGGATCCGTTGCACCACGGCTTCGGGACTCGACGCGGGGCGTCCGCTGAGTAGTTGCCCCCGTAGACGCCGCCTGACCAGGTCTTTCTCGGTGGCCGCGGTCACGAGCCGCCCGCCTGCGTGGATCCGCGAACAAATCTTCGGTGACCTGTCCTCTGCGCCTCCGGGCGTTCGTAGCAAGGGGTGAGAGGCCGGCACCGGACCGGCACAACGAAAGGAGCCATTCCGATGACCACCACATTCACCCCCACGGCCGACCCCTCCGACCTGCAGGCCACCGGCGTTCAGACCACCGCTTCCGCGCCCGCAACGGCCGGCCGGGCCGGCGAAAAGCTGTGGCGCACGGGCGCCACCGCCGGAATCGTCGCCTCCGGCGCCACGGCCGCGGTCGCGGCACTCGCCCGCGGCGCGGACATCTCGTTGAAGGTCTCGGGCCAGGCGATCCCGGTTGCCGGGTTCGCACAGTTGACCTTCGTCGCTTCCCTCATCGGCATCGTCATCGCAATCGTCGCGTCGCACCGGGCGAGCCGGCCGCAGCGCACATTTGTCCGGAGCACGCTCGCGCTCACCCTCGTGTCGATCGTCCCCGACGTACTCGCCGACGCCCAGACCGCGACGCGGCTCACGCTCGCCCTCACACACATCGTCGCCGCCGCGATCGTCATCCCGGCGCTCGCATCCCGTCTCCACGACTGAACGAGACCAGCACCCCGAAACGCACTCACCGAACCCACCTACCCTCACGCCGAGACTTCTCGGCTCACCCGAAAGGATCAGCACGATGACTCAGTACATGCTCTCCGTCCACCACGGCCCGAACGACCCGGTGCCCGCCCCCGAGGACATGCAGAAGGCATTCCGGCAAGTCGACGCGTTCAACACCGAGCTCCAGACGTCCGGCGCGTGGGTCTTCGGTGGCGGCCTGCACCCGCCGGCGAGCGCGACGGTCGTCCGGGCGGTCGAGGACGGCGAAACGATCATGACCGACGGTCCGTACGCGGAGACCAAGGAACAGCTCGGCGGTTTCTGGGTCATCGAAGCCCCGGACCTCGACGCCGCGCTCGAGTTGGCGTCCAAGGCTTCGACCGCTTGCATGGGTGCGGTCGAGGTGCGCCCGTTCCAAGAAGACTGAGCACTCGTGCCGGTCGACACCGCAGACCTCGAGCGGATCTTCCGGGAGGAATCCGGTCGGGTCGTCGCCACCTTGGTCCGTCTCTTCGGCGACATCGACCTCGCCGAAGAGATGGTCCAAGAGGCGTTCCTCGTCGCGAACGAGCGGTGGCCGGCGACCGGTCTTCCTCCGAACCCGGGCGGTTGGATCACCACTACGGCCCGCAACCGCGCCATCGACCGCCTGCGTCGTGAGGCGTCCCGAAATGACCGCCAGGCTCAAGCCGCCCTGCTCCACGAGAGCAGCGAGCTGACCGAGGAGGTGGGCGACGTGCACGACGATCGCCTGCGGCTGATCTTCACCTGCTGCCACCCGGCCTTGGCGCCGAGCGCGCAGGTCGCGCTCACACTGCGCCTACTCGGCGGCCTCGAGACGCCGTACATCGCCCGCGCGTTCGTCGTGCCCGAGGCGACCATGAGCAAGCGCCTTGTCCGCGCCAAGCAGAAGATCCGGGACGCGAAGATTCCCTACCGGATTCCGCGTGACGCCGAGCTGCCGAGCCGTCTGCGGCCGGTGCTCACCGTCATCTATCTCATCTTCAACGAGGGATACACCGCCTCCGAGGGCGACGCCCTCATCCGGGCCGACCTCTGCGCCGAAGCGATCCGTCTCGGCCGCCTGCTCGTGGAGCTCATGCCCGACGAACCGGAAGCACTCGGTCTGCTCGCGCTGCTCCTGCTGACCGAGTCGCGTCGCGTCGCGCGCACGGCAGGCGATGGAACCATCGTGTTGTTGCCGGATCAGGACCGCACGCGCTGGGACCACGACCTCGTCGCCGAGGGTCAAGCCATCGTGCGTCGGTGCCTCCAGCGCAACATGCCCGGTCCGTTCCAGATCCAGGCTGCGATCGCGGCGGTGCACAGCGATGCCGCGACCGCGACCGCGACCGACTGGGGTCAGGTGCTCGCGCTCTACGACCAGCTGTTCGTGATCTCGCCGACCGCGATCGTCGCCCTGAACCGTGCGGTCGCAGTTGCGGAGGTGCACGGCCCGGGCCCCGCATTGGCGCTCGTCGACGCGCTCGACCTCGACTCGTACCACCTGTTCCATTCGACGCGCGCCGACCTGCTCGGTCGTCTCGGTCGCTATGACGACGCTCGCGTCGCGTACGACCGCGCCCTGGCTTTGACCAACAATGCCGCGGAACACACGTTCCTCGAGGACAAGCGCGGATCGCTTCCCGTCTCGCCGGACTGACAGCTGACTCGAGCGCAGTGGCATCGACCACGTCCGCGTCTCGATCATCGATCCGGTCTTCGATCTGGTTGATGCGGGGTGCACCATTCGCACTCCCCGAAACAACCTCACGCGGGCTGGTCGCCGCGCAGGGTGACGCGCTGGATGACCCGGTGCTGCCCACCGAAGTCGCCGACGACGCGGTGCTGAGTCACCCGGTTGTCCCAGAAACCCAGGTCGCCCGCGTGCCAGTGGTAGCGCACCGTGAACTGCGGCTTGGTTGCGTGGGCGTAGAGGAACTGCAACAGCGCATCGCTCTCGGCGAGCGACAGCCCCTTGATGTGCGACGTGAAGCCCGCGTTCACGAACAAGCTCTTGCGCCCGGTTTCGGGGTGCGTCCGCACGACCGGGTGCTCGACGGGATCGAGGCTCTTGTACTGCTTGCCCTCCCACTCGCCCCCGCCGTCCTCGCGTGCCTTCAAGATCGCACCGAACGCACGCTGCCCGTCATGTACTGCGACTAGACCCTCGAGGAATCCGCGAAGCGGTTCGCTGAGTGCTTCGTACGCGGCGTGCTGGTCGGAGAACATCGTGTCGCCACCGGCCGCTGGGATCACGACCGCGTTGAGGATCGAGCCGAGCGGCGGCCGCTCGACGAAGGTGACGTCGGTGTGCCACGACAACCCGTCGTACCGATCGACGACGTCGCCGTAACTTTCGCGCAGCTGCGCGGCCCGGCTGTAGTCGATCTCGAACACCTCGGGAAAGCGGTCGAGACCGGGCAGTACCGGATGCGCGGGGGTCGGTTCTCCGAAGTTGCGCGCCAGCGCGACGTGCTGGTCGGGTTCGAGGTGTTGGCCGGGAAAGAAAATGACCTTGTACTGCAGCAATCGGTCGCGCAGTTCGCGGACGGTCGTGTCGGAGAGCGGCCGGGTCAGGTCGACGCCGCGGATCTCGGCGCCGATCGTGGCGGACAGCGGGGTCGTGCGCAGGTCGACAGAGTCGGAAGTCAGGGTCATGGCAGAGATCTCCTCGGGTCAGAAGGGGTTTCGGAGTCGCTTCAGTGGAGTGGCTGGTGAGTAGTGATCGGTGTGCGATGAGCCTCGATGTCCTCGTCGACGCCGAGCTCGGCCAGGAGTCGCGACCGCAGGGCGGCGAAGCGGCGGTCGGCTCGTCGACGCGGTTCGTCGATCTCGACGGTCGCGTCGAGCGAGATGCGGCCGTCGGTCAACACTGCGACGCGGTCGGCCAGCAATATCGCCTCGTCGACATCGTGGGTGACGAGAAGCACGGCGGGTCGATGGCGGGCGCACAGCCCGGCGAGCAACGCGTGCATCCGGATGCGCGTCAACGCATCGAGCGCGCCGAATGGCTCGTCGAGGAGTAGCAACGCCGGCTCGCGGGCGAGGGCACGCGCCAGTGCAACCCGTTGCGCCTCACCTCCGGAAAGCGTCTTGGGCCAGTCACGTTCGTGCGCGAGTAGTTCCACTTCGTCGAGCGCGGCACGTCCGCGCCGGTGCGCGTCCGCGCCCCGTAGACCGAGCACGACGTTGTCGAGCACCCGCGCCCACGGAAGCAGCCGCGCGTCCTGGAACACAACGGCCCGGCGCGCGGGTACGACCGCCCGGCCTTCGATGCCGTCGTCGAGTCCGGCGAAGGCGCGCAACAGGGTGCTCTTGCCACTGCCGCTGCGCCCCAGCAATGCGAGGAACTCTCCCTCACGTATCTCGAGATCGAGACCGTCGAGCACGACCCGGCGCCCGAAGGTCCGACCGACGCCCTCGGCGCGCACGACGACCGCGTCGCTCGCGTCCTGGGATCGGGACGGACCCGCTATCCATGAACTGTTCGATGCCCGGTCGATCACCGGCTGGCGCGCCATTGCAACGTCCTCCTTTCGAGGACTCGGACGAGGGCGTCGGAGAGAAGGCCGAGCACCGCGTACACCGCGAGCCCCACGACGATGATCTCCGTCTGGAAGAACTCCTGGGCATGGATCATCAGGTAACCGATGCCGTTGGTCGCGTTGATCTGCTCCGCGAACACGAGGATCAACCACGCCACGGCGGCCGCCATGCGCAAGCCGACGAGGAAGCCCGGGAGCGCGCCCGGCAACACGATGCGCCGGATGGTCGCGAAGCGGCCGAGACCCACCGAGTGCGCGAGCTCGAAATGACGCGGTTCGATCGCCCGGATCGCCGCGAAGGTGTTGATGTAGACGGGGAAGATCACCCCGAACACGATCAGCGAGACCTTGGCCGTGTTGCCGATGCCGAACCACAACACGATCAAAGGCTGGAGGCCGATGATCGGAAGGAACCGGAGCATCTGCAACGGGGCGTCGACAACGTCTTCACCGAACCGGGAGAGACCTGCGATCAACGCGAGCGCGGTCGCGATCGGCACCCCGATCGCGACGCCTTCGAGCACGCGCTGTAGCGAGACCCAGACCGCGCTCTGCAGGGTGCCGTCCTGAATCAGATGCCACCCGCTCCGTACGACGGTCGCCGGACCGGCGAGGGTCTGTACGTCGATCAAGCCGACGTTGCTCGCGAGCTGCCATGCGCCCACCAACAGCACGACCCCGAGCATGCGTTCGACGCCGGAGGGCAGCCGCGACCGCCGGGCGCGACGCGAGCCTCCGTCGGCGCGCCCGATCGAGACGAGCTCCGGACGGTTCGCTTCGACGACGTGCACGCTCACCCCTTCGCCGCCTGGCGCACCACGTCGGCGAAGCGCGTGTCGAACTCCTGGGTGGCGTCGACCTTGTGGGGAATCTCGCCCGCGTCGAGGAACAGGTCGGCGAGCTCCTGCTGCGCGGCGTGCAACTCCGGCGTGAACTGCACGAACGAAGAGGCACCGAGCTGAGTCAGGAGCGCCTTCCCCGCGGCCGGGCTGAGGTGGTACTGCCCGACATAGAACTTCTCGATGAACGGATCCGGATCGGCTTTGATCTTCGCGAACGCACGTCCCAATCGCAGGATGTAGTCGCGCAGCGCCGCCGCTTTGGCCGGATCCTCGATCGCCGACTTCTTCGCAATGAGGAAGCTCAGGCGAGCGGTGAGGTTGTCCGGCCGATCGACGACTTTGGCTCCGGGATTCGACGTCAGATACGCGGAGTCGAGAGGCGGAACAAGGATTCCGGCCTGCACGGAGCCGCCCTGGAGCGCCGGCGACACCTGCGTGAACGGAAGGTCGACCACATCGATGTCCGAGAGCTTCAGGCCGACGCGCTGCAGCCCCTGCAACACGGTCGCCTCCGCGGAGGTACCTCGCTGCAGCGCGACCTTCTTCCCCTTGAGATCGGCCCAGGAATTGATCCCCGTGCCCGGAGCCGCGATGAGCTCGTTCGATCCGTGTCCGCTCGCCCATGCGGTAACCGCGACGACGTCTTGATGCGCAGCCTGGGCGAGGATCAACGGAGTGTCGGCCACGAAACCCGCGTCGATGGCGCCCGCGTGGAAGGCCTGCAGCATCGGAGGGCCGCCGATGAAGCCGGACCACTCCAGCTTGTACGGCAGCGCGGTGTCCTCGCCGGCGGTCGCGAGCAACGTCTTCAGAAACTCCAGTTGGTCGCCGACGCGCAAAGTCGTGCCGCTCGGCACCGTCGCCGCGATCGCGGTCTTCTGCACCGCGCTCCCGGCACCGGAGGCGCCGGCTGTCGTCGACGACGGGTTGCCCGACGGTTGAGCCTTGGACGCGCTCGAACCACAACCGGCGAGCGTCAGCGCGAGCGCGACGGGCACGACGACCAGGCCTGTGCCACGACGGCGCCGGGGTAATCGAGACGTAGGTTCATGTACCAGTGCTGCGCGGGACATGCCGGGCCTTTCTTCTCGCGCGTGCGCGCGATCTCGATCTCGGGTGCTACAAGACGCGTGCGGCCACAGGCGCGAAGTGAGTGCGCGTAGGAAGGCCGGACGGCGTCGGTCAGGTGAACTCGAAGTGCACGCGCGCGGGCGCGGCGAACTTCGTGGCTACGCCGTCGTACAGAGCTCGTCGTACGTTTCGCGCGTGAGCTCGCCCCAGGTGTCGTTCACCAGCCGGGTTACAGCGATGGTG
>JAUZEI010000183.1 GCA_030839105.1 Actinomycetota bacterium | reverse complement strand
GGACCGGAGGAGGTCGCCGAGGTCCTCGCGGCCGGGCCACCGAGCCAGGAGTCGCCGGCGCCCGCGGTCGCGGGTCCGGAGTAGTCGCCCGACGGGCGCGCCTCCGTCAGACGCCGAGGATGACGGTGCTCGCCGACGAGAACCATCCGCCGGTGCCGTTCACGCACGCGAGCTGCGCGTTCTCGACCTGACGGCCGTGCGCCTCTCCGCGCAGCTGGCGCGTCGCCTCGACGAGCAGGAACATGCCGCGCATCCCGGGGTGGCAGTGCGAGAGTCCACCGCCGTCGGTGTTCGTCGGGAGCGCGCCCCCGAGGCGGAGCTTGCCGTCCTCGACGAACGGGCCGCCTTCGCCCGGCTTGCAGAAGCCGAGCGCCTCGATGCTGGCGAGCACCATGTGGGTGAACGCGTCATAGATCTGGCAGGTGTCGATGTCGGTGGGCTTCACGCCCGCGCGTTCGAACGCGAGCTTGCCGCTCGCGTACGCGGGGGACCGCGTGAAGTCGTCCCATTCACTCATCGTGGTGTGACTCGTCGCTTCACCGGTTCCGAGCACCCACACCGGCTTCTGCGCGAGGTCGCGTGCCCTCTCCTCGGAGGTGAGTACCACCGCGCCGCCGCCGTCGCTGCGAATGCAGCAGTGCAGCTTGGTCAGCGGGTCGGCCATCATCCGGCTGCTGTTGACCTCGTCGATCGTGATCGGGTCGCGGTAGAAGGCATCCGGGTTGAAGCCCGCGTTGTAGCGGGTACTCACCGCGATCTCGGCGAGCTGCTCGACGGTGGTGCCGTACTCGATCATGTGCCGGCGCGTCGCCATCGCGTACTTGGAGATCAGGGAGTGCCCGAACGGCACGTCGAACTGGATCGGGCCGCGACCACCGAAGCCGATGTTCGCTGTACGGCGACGCGCTTTGAGATCGGCGCGCGTCGTCGATCCGTACGCGAGGACGACGACCTCCACATGCCCGGCCAGGATCGCGGCGGTGGCGTGTTCGACCATGAACTCCCACGTGGAACCGCCGACGCCCGTGCCGTCGATCCAGGTGGGCCGCAGGCCGATGTACTCGCAGATCTCGATGGGGGCGAGCATGCCCATGCCACTCGACCCGAAGCCGTCGACGTCGTCCTTGGTGAGCCCGGCGTCGAGCAGCGCCCGCGAGGCGGCCTGGAAATGCAACTCGAACGGTGTTTTCACGTCGACGCGCCCGATATCCGACAACGCGGCGCCGACGATTGCAACTCTCTTCGTTCCCGCCATCAGCGCAGTGTCCACTCCACGCGCTTGCCCGACGAGAACAACTTCTGTCCTTCGGCGATCGAGTCCTGGCTCGTACCCATCGCGACGTACGCGTAGCCGAGGCGAACCGCTTCTCGTTGCGGCATGGAGCGCGTCGACCAGATCGCGCGCACCGTGCCCTCGATCGCGAGCTTCGGTTGCGACGCGATGATCGCGGCCAGCTCGCGCGCGCGGGCGGGGAGCTGATCGTCGGCAACGACCTCGCTCACCATGCCGATCTGGTACGCGCGTTGCGCCGACATGCGCTCGTAGTTGCCGAGCAGCGAGAGCCGCATGATCTCCGGGAACGGTGTGATGCCCGCCATGTGGATCGGTTCGAAGGCAGCGGTCATGCCGTACGTGACATGCGGGTCGAAGAAGGTCGCCCGCTCGGCTGCGACGATGAACTCGACTTCGCCGAGCATGTAGAAGGCGCCGCCGCACGCCATGCCGTTCACCGCGGCGATGACGGGCTTCCAGAGGTCGCACGACTTCGGGCCGAGGTTGTCGCCCGGGTCGTTGAACATGAACGGTGTGCTGCCGCTGCCCACGACGTCGGGGTCGGTGGTGTCGTCGCCGCCGCCACCCATCTGCTCCATGCGGTCGATGCCGGTGCAGAACGCCTTGTCGCCCGCCCCGGTGAGCACGATGCACCGCACCGCGTCGTTGCGCCGAAGGGAACGCCACAAGCCGTGCAACTCACGCTGCATCAGCGAGTTGAACGCGTTGTGCACCTCGGGCCGGTTCATGGTGACGACGGCGACCCCGTCGTCACCTTCGTCGTAGGTGATCGTCTCGAAATCGTCTTTCATGCGGACTGCGCCTGGATGTTCATGCCCGGCGTTGTGCGTCGATTCCGGGGTTCTCGCTCTGGAACACGTAGCGGTTGACGATGCGGCCGATGTCGGCGGGGTCCCACTGCTTCGGGTTGCCCTCTTTGTCCTTGGCCAGGAACTGCTCGCCCATCTCCCACGGGCGGTACAGCGCGAGGTTGTTGCCGACCAGCCGGAACACCTGACCGGTGACGTGCTGCGCTTCGTCGGACGCGAGCCACACGACCGCCGGCGCCGAGTTACCGGGGTTCATCGCCTCGAATTCGGTGTAGTCCTCGGGGTTCTTGACCTCGATCTTCATCGCCTGCGCAACCATGCGCGTGGCGCCGCCGGGCCCGATGCAATTGGCGCGCACGCCGTAGCGGCTGAGCTCGAGGCTCGCGATGATCGTCATCGCCGCCACGCCCGCCTTGGCCGCGCCGTAGTTGATCTGGCTGGCCTGACCCTGGAGCCCGGCACTCGACACGGTGTTGATGATCGCAGCGCGGGGCTGGCGGCCTTCCTTCGACTCGTTGCGCCAATACTGCGAGGCGTGGCTCATGGTGTTGAACGCGCCGTAGAGGTGCACCTTCAGGACGGAGTCGAAGTCTTCAGGCGACATCGAGAACATCATCTTGTCGCGGAGGATGCCCGCGTTGTTCACGAGGATGTCGAGGCGGCCGAACGCGTCGATCGCGGAGCCGATGATGCCCTTGGCGCCGTCGTACTCGGCGACGCTGTCGTAGTTCGCGACGGCATCGCCGCCCCGGCCCTTGATGACCTCGACGACCGCGTCGGCGGCTCGCTTGTCGGAGCCCTCACCGCTCACCGATCCACCGAGATCGTTCACCACGACCTTGGCGCCGTGGTCGGCGAGCATGATCGCTTCGCCGCGTCCGACACCGTTGCCCGCACCGGTGACGATGGCCACCTTGCCGTCGAGCATGCCCATTTGCGCGTTCCCCCTACTGACAAGAAAACTGACGTCGGCGTCACCGTAGCGCGGGCGCGAAAGCGCGTGCCAAGGCAGAGGGGCAGGTGGGCATGGCCGTCGACACGAGTGTGATCGGGCGCCAAACCGGCGCGTGGCGCGTCGCGCTCGACCGTTCCGTGCTGGCGAACTTCGCGGCTTCGGTAGGCGACACCAGCGCCGCGTATCGCTCCGTGGACGCGCCCGCGCCCCCGACGTTCACGTTCGCAGCGCCGTACTGGTCGAGGCTCTCATCCGACGATCAGCCCGCGGATCCGACGTCCGGCGGCGGGAATCCGATGCACGCGATCATGGGTGAGCTGCACGGGCAGGGCGCCCTCGTGCTGCACGGCGAGCAGGAGTTCGAGTATCACCGCACGCCGCTTGCCGGCGACGTGCTCGACGGTGTGCAGACGATCACCGACATCTACGAGAAGAGCTCCGAGACCGCGCACATGACCTTCGTCGTCATGGAGACGCAGTGGAGCGACGCCCTGGACGGCTCACCCGTCGTGACCGAGCGTTTCAATCTGATTGCCCGGCTGAGGAAGTAGGGAACACGTGGGACGGCTGCAGGACAAGGTCGCGATCATCACCGGCGCGGGCCAGGGGATCGGGCTCGCGTACGCACAGCGGTTTCTCGACGAGGGCGCCAAGGTCGTCGTCGCCGAGATCAACGAGGAGCGCGCCGCCGCCGGGATGAAGACACTCGCAGGCAAGGGTGACGCGTTGCTCGTGCAGACCGACATCTCCGACGAAGCATCCGCGCAGGCGTGCATCGACAAGACCGTCGAGGCGTTCGGCACGGTCGACATCCTCGTCAACAACGCCGCGCTCTACTACGACATCGACAACTTCGATCCGAGCTTCGACTACCTGAAAAAGGTGTTCGCGGTCAACCAGTTCGGTGCCTGGTTGATGGTGCGGGCCGCGGCGCCCGTCATGGCGAAGCAGCAGTACGGACGCATCATCAACCAGTCGTCCGGAGCCGCGTACGCGTACTCGTTCCCCAGCTTCGGTGACGACTTCACCGGACTCGGCAACTACAGCTACTCGATCACCAAGTGGGGCATTGTCGGGCTCACCAAGTTCATGGCCGCGCAACTCGGCAACTGGAACATCACGGTGAATTGCATCGCGCCCGGCGTCACGATGACCGAGGCGACCAAGAAGATCGTGCCCGACTTCTACGTCGAGGGCATGACCGCGCAGACGGCGATGAAGTCGACGCTCGAGCCCGAAGACCTCGCGGGTGCGTGCGTGTTCTTCGCCAGCGACGACGCGAAGTTCGTCACCGGCCAGACGCTCGTGATCGACGGCGGCTTGGCGATGCCCGCCTGAGCGCGGCCTCTGCGGCCCTTACGGACGGCAGATGATCTCGCCGTGGAGCACGGCAAACCAGCCATCGGGATTCGCTGCCCATTCACGCCAGGCGGCGGCCATGTCCTCCAGAACCGCGCGCGTCGCGAACTTCTCGCGCTCGGCCTGTTCGGCGATGGCCGATGTCGTCATGCGTTCCGCCCAGAGCTCGCCCCACCAGGCGCGGTCTTCGGGGGTCGCGAAGCACCACGCGGATGCAGACGGCTCGATGCCGGAGAAGCCGGCGCGGCGCGCCCAGGCCAACAGCATGCGCCCTGCATCGGGCTCGCCCCGGTTCGCGCGGGCGATCTCGCGATAGAGCGCCTGCCACGCCGCGAGTCTCGGATCGGTCGGGAACCAGGTGAAGGCGTCGTAGTCGCTGTCGCGCGCGGCGACGATTCCATCCGGCTTGCAGACTCGTCGCATCTCGCGCAGTGCGCCGACGGGGTCGGGGAGATGCTGCAACACCTGGTGCGCGTGTACGACGTCGAACGAAGCATCGGGGAAGTCGAGCGCGTACACGTCGCCGGTCGCGAACTCGACGTTCTCGATGTCGGATGCGCTCTCGCTCGCGGCCGCGACGACGTCGGCCGAGGGATCGATGCCGATTACGCCGCCGGGTGCTACCCGGTTCGCGATGTCGATCGTGATCGTCCCGGGGCCGCATCCGACATCGAGAACGCGCGCCCCGGCGACGAAATATGGCGCCGCGTACGCCGCCGAATTCTCCACCGTCCGCCAACGATGCGATCGCAGGACGCTCTCGTGATGGCCGTGCGTGTAGGTCATGGCGTCATGCTCTCACGGGGCGTCGTCCGTCGGCGCGGGATTCGTAGATGACCGCGGTGAGGCTCGCGGCGTTCTCGTCGGTGCGTACGTCGACCGCTTCGGTGAAGCTCATGCCGAGCCGCTCTGCGAGCCGCACGGAGCGGACGTTTTCCGGCTGGGTGATGCAGCAGATCCGGTCGTAGCGCAAGGTCGTGAACGCCTCGTCGACGAGTGCGGC
>JAUZEI010000611.1 GCA_030839105.1 Actinomycetota bacterium | reverse complement strand
ACCTGCTCGGTCTGATCGAACTTCCCGATCGTTCGGATCCGGCGAGTGCGCCCGTAGCCGGGCTCGAGCCGTCGGTCGCGCTCAGCATCATGGCCAACGGGCCCGACTCGTTCAAGGGCCGCAAGGTCGGCGCGTTGGTCGACGACGGTGCGGATGCGTCACTGCTCGATGCGTTGCAACAGGCGCTGGAAGCCGAGGGTGCGATGATCGAATTGATCGCGCCCAAGGTCGGTGGATTCACCACCGACGACGGCGTACTCGTCGAGGCCGACCAGAAGATCGGCGGTGGGCCCTCGGTGCTCTACGACGCGGTGGTGGTGCTCACCTCGGCGCCCGGCGCGTCGAGCCTGCGCGACGACGCGGCTGCGATGCAGTTCGTCGCCGACGCGTTCGCGCACAGCAAGTACATCGGCTACGTCGACTCCGCGACGCCGCTCCTCCAAGCGGCGGGAGTGGCCGACCGACTCGACGGCGGGTGCATTTCGCTCGACGGCTCGGGATCGGTCGAGCTGTTCGTGGAGCAGTGCCGGTCCCTGCGGTTCTGGGACCGCGAAGCCCTCGTTTTGCAGCCGTAGCCGTAGCCGTAGCCGTTGGCGATCGGCTCGCCGCGGGACTACGACCCCGCGGCGAACCGATCGGTCACGCCCGCCCGATCGAGGGCGTCCAGCAGCCGCGATGACGCGCCTTCGAGCACGACCGGAAGACTGCGGCGCCGAGCATTCCGCGTGAGCCAGACCAACATGCCGACGGTCTGGTCATCGACGGTGGTGACCGCCGAGCAATCGACTTCGATCTGCGCGTGGGCGTGTTCGATGACCCGGCTGGCGGCGGTGACGAAATCCTGCCGGGCGGCGAAGTCGAGTGCGTCCAGCACGACGAGTCGATCGGTCAACGGGCGATCGGTCAACGGGCGATCGGTCAACGGTTGCCTCTCGGTCGAACGTACGAGAAGAACCGGACCACACTGTTCGAGCCCGAAATGTTCCTCCGAGGTATATCCAAGGCGCGGAACACTCTGCAAGCCGCAGGGCACCGAAGTCCGCCGAACGGCTGCATTCGGCAAGGGCTTCACGCTGACGCGAGCTCGCGGGCGAGCTCGGCGATCAGATCGGCCGCGGGCGCGGACCGCGCCTGCGCGTGCCCGGTCCCGGCCCACAAGTTGACGAGGTCGGGATTGCCGGTGCGGCGCCCGTACGCGCGCAGCGGCGCCGTGACGTGATTGATCTCCGGATACGCGCGCGGCGCACCGGCCGTGAAGCGGTCGGTCCAGGCGTTCACGATGCCTCGGGCCCGGCGCCCGGTGAACGCGCGGGTGATGATCGTCGTGCGGTCTTCGGTGATCGCGCGCCGGTGCACCTCGCTCGTCCCGGCTTCGGGACACAGCAGGAACGCGGTGCCCAGCTGCGCGGCCGCGGCGCCGGCCGCGAGCGTCCACGCAATGTCCGTGCCGGACATCAGGCCGCCCGCGGCCACGATCGCCGGCGCCTCGGTGTGTCCTTCGAATGCGGTTCGCACATCGTCGAGCAACGCGCGCAGCGGCCGCGGATCGCGGTCGTCGTCGATGAACGTCCCGCGGTGTGCACCGGCTTCACTGCCCTGGGCGACGACTGCGTGTGCGCCGGCGTCGCGGGCGGTGACAGCCTCGGTCGCGTCGGTCACGGTCACCCAGACCTCGCTCCCGGCGTCGGTGCAGCGGCGGACGAGCTCAGCGCTCGGACACCCGAACGCGAACGACACGACGGCGGGCCGAGTGGCGATCACGATTTCGACCTTGTCGTCGTAGTGGTCGTCGTCGAAGCGCGGTGCGCCGAGAGCAACACCCTCCGCCGCTGCGAACGGCGCGAGTCGCGCAACGAACGCTCGCACCACTTCGGGGTCCGCGGCTTCGAGCGGGGGCGAGAAGACGTTGACTCCGAACGGCCGCTCGGTCAGAAAGCGCGTCGCGTCGATCCGGGCGCGAAGTGCGTCGGGCGTCAGGTAGCCCGCGGCCACGAAACCGAGCGCACCGGCATTCGACACCGCGGCGGCCAGCTCCGGTGTCGACGGTCCGCCCGCCATCGGCGCCTGCACGATCTGGTGGGCGAGCATGCCCAACACGGTCACCCGACCTGTCTACCCGCCCGCGCGTCGGCGACGCGGGGTGATACTGGCCCAATGGATCAGGAAATGGATGAGGCGATGGGCCACGCGGGGGATCAATTGAACGAACTGGGCTTCTACGTCCTGGCGGGCGCTCCCCAGTCGCCGGTGGAGTTGATCGACGAGGTTGCGTCCGGCGAGACGCTCGGCCTCGGATCGACGTTCATCTCGGAGCGCTTCAACATCAAGGAAGCGTTCACGCTGTCCGGCGCGGTCGGCGCGGTGTCTTCAAAACTCGGCATCGCGACGGCGGCGACGAATCACAACACCCGCCACCCGATGGTCACGGCGTCGCACGCCACGACGATGCACCGACTCACCGGTGGACGTTTCACGCTAGGGCTCGGGCGCGGCATCGCGCCGATGTTCGACGCGTACGGGATACCTCGCATCACGACCGCGCAGATCGAGGACTTCGTCGGCATCATGCGCCGGCTGTGGAAGGGCGAAGTGGTGTTCGGTCACGACGGACCAGCCGGAAAGTTCCCGGTGCTCCACATCGACGCCTCGTTCGACGAGGACATCCCTCTGGGATTCGTCGCGTTCGGCCCGCACTCGCTCGCGCTCGCCGGCCGATGCTTCGACTCGGTCGTGTTGCACACGTACTTCACCGACGAGACGGTCGAGCGGTGCGTCGCAACCGTCCGCCGTTCGGCCGAGGAGGCGGGTCGCGATCCCGCGTCGGTGCGGATCTGGTCGTGTTACGCGACCATCGGCGACCATCTTCCCGACGCACTGCGGTTGCGGAAGACCGTCGGGCGCCTGGCGACCTACCTACAGGGATACGGCGACCTCCTCGTCGAGACCAACGGCTGGGACCCGGAGGTACTGGCGCGGTTCCGAGCCGACGACGTCGTCTCGACGTTCCCCGGTGCACTCGACACCAAGGCCGATACGGCGGTGCTCGAGCATGTCGCGACAGTGCTGCCGGCTGAATGGCTCGAGCCCTCGGCGACCGGTGACGCGCGCCGCTGCGCCGCACGCGTGTTGCGACAGTTCGACCTCGGCGTCGACGGTGTGATCCTGCACGGTGCGACTCCGACCGAGCTCGCACCGATCGTCGAGCAGTATCGAGCGGTCCGTCCGGCGGGACGCTTCGACGGTTGGCTTCCGAACCCCGGGCGCGCCCGCGTCGCACTCGCGTAACGTCCCCGCGATGACCAGCACGCTCGGTACCTTCGTTCTGCGCTTCGACC
>JAUZEI010000595.1 GCA_030839105.1 Actinomycetota bacterium | reverse complement strand
GGAAGATGTCGCCGTCGAGGATGTGCTCCTTGGCCGCCGCGACGGCTTCGGTCCACGCCTCCAGCGCGAAGTTGCGGCCCAACTTCGGCAGCTCGTCGAGCTCGTCGGCCGGCGGTACTGCGGGTGTGTACGGCAACGGCCGGGCGAGATCGGCGACCGCGTTGTCGAGGCGGGCGATCGCCCCCTCGTACATCGCGTCGACAGTCTCCCGGTCGGCGTCGACGGGCGGGTAGACGTTCTCGATGAGGTACAGACGCTGGCGGAAATGGTCGAACGCGGCGACGCTCCCGGCCAGCGAGCAGACCGCGTCGGGGAAGCCGAGATCGTCGACGGGTGGCGTCGGGAGATGCTCGATCTCGCGCACCGTGTCGTAGCCCATCCAGCCGACGATCCCGCCGTGAAAGGGAGGGAGCTCGGGCAGGGTCGGCGCGTGGAAGCGTTCGAGTAGCGCTTCGACCAGTGCGAGGGTGCCGCGGTCGTGGGGCACGCCTTCGGGGGCCGCGCCCCCGATCCACTCGATGTTGCGGCCCCGCGCCACGAAGGTGCGTGCCGGATCGCGACCGATGAACGAGAACCGTCCCCATCGATCGGCGTGTTCGACCGACTCCAGCAGGAACCCTTCGCGATCGCCGACCAACTTCACGAACGCCGACAACGGAGTCTCGAGATCCGCAAGGACCTCGCGCCACACCGGGACGACCGTGTAGTCGCGCGCCAGGTTGCGGAACTCCTCACGCGAGGGCTTGACCTCGGGAGTAGTCACAAGTGCTCGGGCGCAGCGCCGCCGCCGAACGCCCGGAAGAAGCAGCTGCGCTCACCCGTGTGGCACGCCCCACTGCCTTCCTGCTCGACGACGAACAAGAGCACGTCCATGTCACAGTCGTAGTACCCGGCCCGCACGTATTGGCGATCTCCCGACGTCTCGCCCTTGCACCAGTACTCCCGGCGGCTCCGGCTCCAAAACCACGTGCGACCGGTCTCGAGCGTGCGTTCCAGCGCGTCGCGATTCATCCACGCGACCATCAGAACCAGCTTCGTCCCCTCCTCCTGCACGACCGCGGGAACGAGCCCGTCCGCGTTGAAGGCGATGGCATCGATCTCCTCGACCGTGAACGGGATGGGCGTCGTCACGGGCGGCATGAGGTCGAAATCGTAGCGGGAGCCGCTCGGTCGGTCGGTGGCGTTTAGGCTCGCCGACCGATGCCCGGACCCGAGTCGCCCACCTCGCGCGCGAACCCGCCCGCGGCCCGCCGCACGCCCCACGAGCTCACCGCGCACGGCGACGTGCGCAACGACGACTGGTACTGGCTGCGCAACCGCGACGACCCGGAGGTCATCGCGTACCTCGAGGCCGAGAACTCGTATGCGGAGGCCGCGCTCGCTCCCCTCGCACCGCTGCGAAACCGCATCTTCGACGAGATCAAATCGCGCGTACAGGAGACCGACGAATCGGCCCCGGTCGCCGAAGGCCGGTGGGAGTACACGTCGCGCACGATCGAGGGCGCGCAATACGGGGTGCACTGCCGGCGGCCGCGCGGAGGGGGGTCCGAGTCCGCCTCGGTCATACTCGACGAGAACATCCTCGCCGCCGGACACGACTACTTCGCGTTGGGCGGCTTCGAGGTGACGCCCGACCACGGAATGCTCGCCTACGCCGTCGACTTCAACGGCAGCGAGCGTTACACGCTGCGATTCCGCGACCTCGAAACCGGCGCCGACCTTCCCGACGTCGTCGAGAACGTGACCTACGGACTCGCGTGGGCCGACGACGCGCGCACATGTTTCTACGTTCGTCCCGACGACGCAATGCGCCCGAACGAAGTGTGGCGCCACATTCTCGGCACCCCGGCGGCGGACGACGTGCTCGTGCTGCGGGAGGACGACGAACGGTTCTACGTCGGCGTCGAACGCACGCGCAGCGGGCGTTTCGTGCTGATCGACGTGTCGTCGAAGCTCACGTCGGAGGTGTGGTTCGTGCCGTCGGCGAAGCCGGCGGCCGAGCCGCGGGTCATCGAGCCGCGCGAACAGGGCCACGAGTACGCGGTCGAGCATCATTCGAGTGAGGCGCTGGGCGACCGGTTCCTGATCCTCACGAATCA
The DNA here is from genome assembly GCA_030839105.1 of Actinomycetota bacterium. Taxonomy (GTDB): domain Bacteria; phylum Actinomycetota; class Acidimicrobiia; order IMCC26256; family PALSA-610; genus PALSA-610. The sequence continues at coordinate 2,940 of JAUZEI010000595.1, read as the reverse complement.
GGGCGGCCGGGCGCGAAACTTCGAGCTCGTCAGCGCGCCCAGCGCCGAACCCGAGCGTTCGAACTGGACGCCGCTCGTCCCCCATCGCGACGACGTGAAGCTCGACTCGGTCAACGCCTTCGCCGATCATCTCGTACTCAGCGAACGCACGAACGGTCTCGAGCGCCTGCGCGTGATGCGCACCGGTACGCGCGATCTCCACGAGATCGAGATGCCCGACCCGGTCTACAGCGTGTGGGTCGGGCCGAATCCCGAGTTCGCGACACGCAGGTTGCGTTACGGCTACACGTCACTCGTCGCCCCCGTGACGGATGTCGACTACGACATGGACGATCGCAGCTCGGCGATCGTGAAGACGCAACCCGTCCTCGGCGGTTACGACCCGACGCAGTACGTGTCGGCGCGGCTGTGGGCAACGGCGGGCGACGGTACGAAGGTGCCGATATCCCTCGTGCACCGGCGCGACACGCCGATCGACGGTTCCGCGCCCGCCTTGCTGTACGGGTACGGGTCGTACGAGATCTCGACCGACCCGTCGTTCCGGGCGTCGCGATTGTCGCTGCTCGACCGGGGTTTCGTGTTCGCGATCGCGCACGTACGCGGTGGCGGCGAGATGGGTCGCCAGTGGTACGAGTCCGGTCGCCTCGAGCACAAGGCGAACACGTTCACCGATTTCGTCGCCTGCGCCGAACACCTGATCGCGAGCGGCTACACGAGCGCGACCCGCCTCGCCGCGCGCGGCGGGAGCGCAGGCGGTCTCCTGATGGGCGTCGTCGCCAACCTCCGACCCGATCTCTTCGCCGCGATCGTCGCCGAGGTCCCCTTCGTCGACGTCGTCACGACGATGCTCGATCCGTCCCTCCCACTCACCGTTACCGAATGGGAGGAGTGGGGCGATCCGCGCGAGTCCGATGCGTACGCGCGCATGAAGTCCTATTCGCCCTACGACAACGTACGCGCCGCCGACTATCCCGCCCTCCTCGTGACGACCGGGCTGAACGATCCGCGCGTGCAGTATTGGGAGCCCGCAAAGTGGGTCGCGAAGCTGCGCGTCCTGTCGACGTCGGGCCGACCGATCCTCCTGCGCACCGAGATGGGAGCCGGACACGGCGGCCCGTCCGGTCGCTACGACGCCTGGCGCGACGAAGCGGTGGTCCTCGCGTTCATCTGCGATGCGGTGGGCGCGGCGGCGTGAAGCTGCAGACCGCCGACGGCCTCGCGCTCGAAGCCGAATGGGTCGCCCCGCCGAGCGCCCGGGCGACCGCCGTCCTCTGCCATCCGCACCCGCAGTACGGCGGCACCATGCGCAGCATCGTCGTCTCCGCGCTCTTCGAATCCCTGCCGGCGCACGGAGTTGCATGCCTGCGATTCAACTTCCGGGGCGTCGAGAACAGCGAGGGTGCGCACTCCGAGGGCCGCGACGAACACCACGACGTCATTGCCGGCATCGATGCCGCGGTCGACGAGGCGGCGCGCGCGGGTATCGAAGGCCCGCTTGCGCTCATCGGCTGGTCGTTCGGCGGCGACATCGCGCTCACGATCGACGACCCGCGCCTCGCGGGTTGGATGGCGATCGCTCCGCCGCTGCGATTCCGACCCGAGCACGCCTACGACGCGGTGGCGCACGATGCCCGGCCGAAGTTGCTTGCGCTGGCGGCGCACGACGAGTTCCGCTCACCCGCAGAAATCCAAGCCAGGACGGCCCGGTGGACTGCAACCCGGATCGAAGTGGTGGCGGGGGCGAGTCACTTCTTCGTCGGCCGCACCGAGCGCCTCGTGCAGCTTGGCGCCGACTTCGTCGACAGCTTCATCCCGCACGACTGACCGCGCCGTGGGGCGCGTTCGGAACGGCGCGCCCCGCGGCGGGGTCAGAGCAGAACTGCACTCAGCGCATCAGCGCACTCAGAGCGAGAGGGCCTCGGTCGAGAGGCCGTGTGTCGTCAGGAAGGTCGTTCTGCGTTCGATCGCGATGTGCCACATCGCAAGATCGGACTCGAACGAGGCGCGATCGCCGTCCTCGTATGCGTGCTCGAGCTCGTCGAACGCCGCGTCCTCGGCGTCGAGGAGACTTCGATAGCGGCGGAAGAAGTGATCGTCGACAGTGCCGACGTTGCCGGGAAGAACTCCGCCGCCCAATCCGCTCGGCGACGGTCCCAGCGGGTAGTGAGGTTCGGCCATGGGCACCTCCTACACACGTGTGGAGCCCGAGCTCCGCACTTGGTAGGGCGACGGTACTCCCTTCCGGCGCCGCGCGGAACCATCTTCGGTCACCGTTCGGTCAACGACTGTTTACCGCCTGATGACAGCGGGATCCGGCCCCGCGACCCCTCGGAACGGGCCGGTCAGCCCGTCAGGACCGGGTGGTCGCGACCGGTTTGTCGGGCGGCCCGTCACGGTCGGATGGTCAGGGCCGGACGACGACATTCCGCTCGGCCAAGAAGGTCTTGGCCTCGTGGACGGTGTGCTGGCCGAAGTGGAAGATCGACGCCGCCAGCAGCCCACTCGCCCCGCCGGCCGCGGCGCCGTCGTAGAGGTGCTCGAGGGTGCCGACTCCCCCGCTGGCGATGATCGGGACGTCGACCGCTTCCCCGATTGCCTGTAGGAGCGCGATGTCGTAGCCGGCCTTGGTCCCGTCCCGGTCCATCGACGTCAACAGGATCTCGCCCGCGCCGAGCGCGCAGACGCGTTCGGCCCACGCGATCGCGTCGAGCCCGGTCGGGGTGCGGCCGCCGTGGGTGACGACCTCCCACCCGCCCTCGTTGCGTTGGCGGGCGTCGATGGCGACCACGATGCACTGTGCGCCGTACTCCTGCGCGCCCGCGCGTACGAGCTCGGGATCGTTCACCGCCGCGGTGTTGAACGAGACCTTGTCGGCCCCGGCGCGCAACATGCGGCGCGCGTCCTCGACGGTACGCACTCCGCCGCCCACCGTGAACGGGA
>JAUZEI010000573.1 GCA_030839105.1 Actinomycetota bacterium | reverse complement strand
AAGTGGCAGCCGGTTGATCGCCCGTAGGCGCGGCGACCAGCATCGGTCGTTCTTCTTCGCGGCTGTCGACGGCGAGCGAGCCATCCATTTCTGCACGACCGATCTCAGCCCCGGTCGGCGAACTACTTGCCCGGCGAAGAAGCCCTCGGAGTGTACGCCCCTCGCCCGCGGTTGCGCATTCGGGGAAGGTCGTCACGCGCGGCGTGCAGCGCGCGGCTTGCGCGGGCTGGCCGGCGTGGCGCGGGATCTCGACCCGTTGGCAGACTTTGTGCGCGGCGACTTGGTCGCGACGAGGAGATTCAAAACTTCACCGACGGTCCGCTCATGGTTGGTCGAGTCGGGCAACGGCATGTGGCGTTGGATCGAGTAGCGATTCCGACGCCCATCGCGTTCCTTCAGCACGTAACCGGCGTCGGTCAGGTCGGCGACGATGGCGTAGGCACTGCGTTCCGTGATGTCGAGCACGTCGGCCATGTCGCGCAGCCGCAGTCCGGGGTCGTTTGCGATGCAAACGAGCACGCGGGCGTGATTCGTGAGGAAACTCCACTGCTTCACGCTCGCAATGGTAGCAATTAACTTCCGGTATTGGAGTGCTAGTGTTGAGCCGTGGCGGAAGCGATCATCGGTAGGCGCATGATGCGTTATCTGTATACGGCTGACGACGACAACACTCTGTTCGCGTACGCGCCGGGCCGGCGCGATTTCTTCCGCGCAGGTGACGACCGGCTCTGGGCGCACGAATCCCACGGCTGGCTGATCGCCGCCGAGTCGGGCGAGAGCCTGGCGCACCGCACGGGCGACGTCTTCTACAGCGCGGTCGACGGCAAGCGTCTCTACCGCCTGAGCATGGAGCGGGCACCGGACTCCGAGTCGGATACAGCCGACTCGGAAGCGAGCGCGCCGACGCGCCGAGCGCCCCAACGCGTCGCGCGTCCTCGACGTTGACGATCGTTTCTTCTGCAGCATTCGCGCATTGCGACCAAGGAGTCCGCGCATGAACACCGATCGAAGCAGCATCGAGCGCAACGTCGCCCGTCTCGCGTCCGAGCGCACCACGCTCTTCACGCGTTCCGGAAGCAGCTTCGGCCTCTCGGTCGCGGATCAGAACCGGCTGAAGGTCGTCGAGCGCGAGCTCGACGAGAACTTCGGCGCATTGCGCGAGATGCGGGCCGTCCGCGACGCGACCCGCTTCAGCCGTGAGGACCCGGTCGTCCGGCGCGCCATCGCTCGCAACAGCGAGTCGATGTCGGTGAAGCCGCGCCGCACGAGCTGAACCTCTTCGTGTAATCGCCGCTGCTCGGCCGGTGCGACCGGGCAGCGGTGCGTCGAGCGAAGGTCTCCGCTCCATCACGGTTCGAACAAGCCTTCGAATTCGAGTGCGCCGTTGTGCACGCGGCCGTAGAGCAGCCAGTCGCCGCGAAACATCCCGTGCTCGTACGGAGAGCATGCGATGTGGGTTCGGGCGCCCCCCGTCGTGCTCGGCATGAACCGGATCGTCTCGAGCCCGGCCTTGAGTCCGGACCCGGAGAGGATCGGCGCCCGGAACAGTCCTTCGGCGAGTACGCGCGCGGTGTCGTACGCGAGCACCGGGATCGCGTTCGGCCAGAGGGGCGGATCCTGCGCGTAGCGGGCGACGAAGCGTTCGTGGAAGCCCTCGACGAGCGGGTTGCGCGGGTCGAACTGGTCGATGCCGACCCAGCCCTCGAACTTGTCGAATCCCATGAGATAGAACATGAACGCGGTGCCCATGATGCGGGGCGGATCCCATTCGAGGCGGTCGAGCGCGTCCCGCAGCAGTCCCTTGGCCGCGAGCATGCCGTAGCCCATGTAGACGAGGGCGTCGGGCTCGACGCGACGCAGGTTGGCGAGGTTGACCGCGAGGTCGTCGGGACTTTGGCTGACGGTCTCGACCGCGCCGATGCTCACGCCGTGGCGCCGGCACTCTTGGCGGAAGAATCGGAAGTACTCCTCGCCGTTCGGCGAGATCTCGCTCAGTACCGCGACCCGTTCGTGGCCGTGTCGCTTCAGCCATGCGACGACCAGGGCTGCGTCGCCTCCGCAGTCGCCGTTGCCGAGCCGGAAGCAATAGTCGCCCTGCAGCCGTTCGGTTCCGCACCAACTGATGAGCGGAACGTGGAGCTCGTTGGCGATGGGGCCTACGGTGATCGCATTGTCGGAGCTGTACGCGCCGGCAACTCCGATGCAGCCTTCATCGACGAGATACCGGAATCCGTCGGTCGCATTCTTGGCCGAACCGTTCGGGAGTCCGTTCTCGGCGTGCAGCACGAACTCGACGGGCCGATCGAGCAGTCCCTGCTCGGCCGCCTCGTCGAACGCGAGCCGGTGAATGCGGTCGTAGCCGCCGTCGGGTCCGTCGAGTGCGGAGCCCAACCATCCGATCTTGATCGGGTCCACGCGATGCCCCTTCGTTCGTCGCCCCGGGGTGGCGGGCGAGCGGTGCGTATATTTCATACAACCTGGATCCGCGTGCAAGATCTCGACGTTGCACCGGTGCGCGCGGCCATCGGGATGTGATCCCTGCCACCTGTCGCGCGAAGCCCTCATGTCGCGAGCGGTGCAGTCGATCCCGGTAGCGTGGCTTCCGTGCCGGTGACGCGAACGCAAGTTCTGCGCGTCACCGCTCCTGCTCCCGTCCTGCTTGTGATCGTCGTGGCCGGTCTTGTCGGCGCGGCGGTATCTTGTGCGCCGACCGGCGTGCCGGCGATCGACCACCTCCTTGCCGGTCTGCTCGCGGCCGCAGCCGCCTGGGCGGCGACGCGCGCGTCGACGCTGACGCTCTCGTTCGGAGTGCTCACGTTGCTGGTGGCCGGCGACTCGTGGCTTTGGCACGGCGTTGGTCTGGTGCTCGTCGTCGCGCTGCTCGTCCTGATCGCACGCGACCAGCTCACTCCGCTGTCGGCGGCGGTCATCGCGGGCGTACTCGTGCAGGGCCTGTTGCGATTGCCGTGGGATGCTCCCGCCCGTGGTTCCGCGGCCGTTGCCGCCCTCGGCCTCGTACCGATGCTTTCCTCGGCGGTGTGGCGCGCCTCGGCGGGCCGCAACCGACTGCGCCGGCGGATCGTCATGTTGGTCGTGGTGGTCGGCGGGATCTTCGTCGTGGGCGCGACCTACATCGCGGTGCGTACCGACGAGATCCTCGACGAGGCGCAGCATGCGGCCCGCGCCGGCGTGGCGGCTGTGCGCGACGGTGATCGCGCCAAGGCTTCCACCTCGTTCGAAGCGGCCGGGGGCGAGTTCCGCCGGGCCCGGCACTTCGCCCGGTCGTGGTGGGCGTGGCCCGGTCGCGCGGTTCCCGTGCTCGCGCCCCAGCTGCGTTCACTCGATCAGGTGTCGTCGGTCGGAGCCGAGGCGGTCGACGTCGCCCGCGAGGCCGTCGCGCAGGTGGACCCGGACCAACTGCGCTTCGTCGACGGCCGTCTCGACCTCGCGGCAGTGGCGCGTGATCACGCCGTCTTCGCCGATGCGGCCCACCGCACCGACATGATCCGGACGCAGCTGGCGAACCTCTCCGGCATGTGGCTCGCGCCGCCGATCGAGCACGCGATCACGCGCTTCGAGACCGTGGTGAAGTCGGCCGGCGACAGCGCGCACACCGCGACTGACGCGCTCGCGCTCGCGCCGTCGATCCTCGGGCGCGACGGACCCCGCACCTACTTCATCGCGTTCGTCACACCGGCGGAGGCGCGCGGCTCGGGGGGCTTGATCGCGAACTACGGCATCCTGCGCGCCAAGGACGGGCGGATCCATCTCGACCGTGTGGGCCGCGCCCCGGACCTCGACTTCGAGGGCACGAACCCGAAGCACCTCACCGGACTCGCCGACTATCAGGCCCGCTACAACCAGTTCGACGTCGCGAACACCTGGGCGAACGTCACGATGTCGCCTGACTTCCCGACAGTCGCGCAGGTGATCGCGCAGCTCTACCCGAAGTCCGGCGGCGAGAAGATCGACGGTGTGATGGAAGTCGGCCCGCACGGCATGGCGGGTCTCCTTGCCCTGTCCGGACCGATCCACATCCCAGGCCTGCCGTTCGATCTCAACGAGCACAACATCGTGCAGTTCCTCCTGCACGACGAGTACACGAAGATCGCGGACCAGCAACAGCGGGCGAACCTGCTCGGCGACGTCGCCCGCGCGACCTTCGACA